>JBFMDZ010000140.1 GCA_040753555.1 bacterium | reverse complement strand
TATCCTTTTATTTTCTTCCCTTATCCTTGCTTTTTCTCTTAATTCTTCTTCTATCATTATTTATAAAGGATAACATATCAATATACTCAATATCAAGTTTATTTTACCTGAAACTTACCCATATCTTTTTGGCTAACTTCCTATATTTCGCTACCTTTCTTCAGAATTACCTTCTAAATGTGAATTTAATTAGCTGTAAATAAAGTCATCCCTTATTTGCTTTACTACCTTTCTTTTTCTAAGCTTTAAAAGAACCTTTTTCTCCACCTGTCTTACTGCTTCCCTTGTAATATTAAGCATTTTTCCTATCTCTTCCAATGTATGGGGCGTATTTCCAAAAAGCCCAAACCTTAAGGAAATGACATCCCTTTCCTTTTTAGGAAGTGTATCTAAAACAGACGATATTTGGTCTTGAAGAATTTGCAAAAATACTACATCTGATGGAGAGGGGCTTTTTTTATCCTCTATTATCTCAAAAAGGAGGTCGCTTTGGTCCTCGCCAACAGGAGCTTCCAACGAAATTGGCTCAGAGGATGCATTTATAATTCCAATTAAGCGATTTAAAGCCAAGCCCATTTTTTGTGCTATTTCTTCCATCTTAGGGCTTCTTCCCAATTTCTCTTCTAATTCCTCTTTTACCTTCATAGAGCGATTTATGGTATTAAATAGATATTGTGGAATTCTAATTATCTTGCTTTCATTTGCAATTGCAGAAAGTATGCTATGCCTTATCCACCAGCTAGCATATGTAGAAAATCTATAGCCTTCTTTATAATCAAATTTATCAACAGCCCTTATAAGCCCAATATTTCCTTCACTTATAAGGTCAAGCAATGGCATATTAGAATAACCTCCATACCTTTTTGCAATCATAACAACGAGCCTTAAATTTGACTCAATCATCTTTCTTCTCGCTGTATAAAGATTGTAATCAATTTTTTTAAACTTTTGCATAAGGTCAGAAGGAGTATTATCTTCTTCAAAGAAACTTTTAAGTTTTCTTAATGGACAACCTGCCATTCTTGCTATTTCAGAAAGAGAAAACCTACATTCCTCCATGTTTTTTGAAAGCTCTTTCTCTTTTTCAGGCGATAAAAGGGGAATCTTTGATATATCACGAAGGTATAGGGTTATGGCATCTAAAGATTTTGTTTTTTTCTCACCCTCCTTTTCTATAATCTTTATCCCTTCTCTGTCAAGATGTGAAAATAGCTCCTCCAGGTATGGAGACCAAACTATATCATTTGTGAATATCTGATTTATTTCATCATAAGTAACAAAGCCTTTTCTCCTTCCCTTTTCAACTAACCCATCTACCTTTCCCCTAAGCTCAACACTTAACTTCATTATAAATCTGCATTCTGTAATCAGTAATCCGCATTTTTCAATCCTTCATCACATCCTGCTTTAACTCTGTTTTTGGTGGAACCTCTATTTCAGCATCTATTTTTATTCCTGGATGGAGAATGGAATATTCGCCTATGGTAGAGTAAGAACCTATAACATTGTTATCCATAAGAACTACATTATTTGATGTTTTTGAGCCTTCTGCAATAATTCCATTTTTAATCTTTGTATTCTTTCCAATTGTTACCCTAGGAAGGACAATGGTTCTTTCAATATTACAAGATTCCTCTATTCTACAGGAATCATCAATGGAAAGGGGTCCCTTTAACCTTGCATACCTTTCTATAACAACATTATTTCCAATGGCAATGGGAGGAATAAGCTCTGCATCCTCATCAATATAGGTATTTGTCCCAACCGTTATCCCTGGCCTTGTTTCTTTTCCAAATATCGGAAGACTTACCCTTTTCATAAGGATATCCATATGAACCTGCCTATAAACATCAATGGTTCCCATATCATTCCAATAAGCCTCTGAATAGTATCCATAGAATGGAATATTCTCTTTTAAAATATCTGGAAAGAGCTGCTTTCCAAAATCATATTCACCATCTGGGATTAGCTCAAAAACCTTTCTTTCAAATGCGTATATTCCTGTATTAGCAAGGTTAGATATAGCATTTTCTGGTTTTGGTTTTTCCTGAAACTCCTTAATCCTTCCATCCCTCTCAACAACAACCACACCATAGTGTGAGGGGTCAATAACAGGAGAAAGGTTAATTGTTACAAGCGACCTCCTTCCTTGATGAAACTCAATAAATTCAGTAAGATTGATATTAGAAACGCCGTCACCACTTAGGATAATTGTTGTATCAGTATCAAAAAACCAGGATGCCTTTTTAACGCCACCAGCTGTTCCAAGAAGGCTCTCTTCCTCAGAATATGCAATCTTTACCCCAAATTTTCCTCCTGTTCCCAAGTATTCCTTTATCTGCTCGCCATTCTGATAGATGTTGATGATAATATCAGTAATGTGATGGCTTTTAAGATTTTCAATTATCCTTTCAATGACAGGTTTATTGGCAACTGGAAGCATACATTTTAGCGTCTTCCTTGTAATGGGATAAAGCCTTGTTCCCAACCCTGCTGCCATAATCATTGCTCTCATTTTATTTTAAATCAAGATAGCTTACCTTAATTAGCCTATGACCAATCATATCTACCGTTGCCTGGGATTGTTCAAGAATAATATATCCCAAAATTGGCTCATATCCACCATCTTTTGGCTCCATATCCATAAAGATGCATTCATTATAAATTGCTCTAAACCCTTCTATTTGTATCTTTACAGGGCCACAAGCCTCTCCCTCAATTATCCTCTGGTCGGCTGTTTCCAAACGAACCTTTGAAGTAGAGGAAAAATCTCCCAGTCTATCTTTCCAGGCAGATGGTAAAATAAGGCTACTTGCTCCTGTATCAACCAGACAATCACACCTAATCTCTTTACCGTTATTTGTAATTAAAACAGATGTTATAATTCTTCCCATTTCTTTGGTAAAAATAGTGTTCCTTCCCTTTTTCCAGCTAGAATTTTCTTTAAAGTTTTCTCTTTCTTTCCAGAGGCAATGATTGCTGGAATCCCTTGTTCTATACACATCTTTGCAGATTCAATCTTCGTTTTCATTCCGCCTATTGTGTTTTTGCTTCTTTTTTCCTTGATAAACCCTTTAATTTCATCTGTTATTTCAGAAATCACAGGAATTACCTTTGAAAATTTATTCTTATTAAGTTTATAAACACCATCGCTATCTGTCAAGATAATTAAACAAGAGGCATTAAGAAGAATAGCAAGATGGGAAGATAGGGTGTCATTATCCCCTATCTTAACCTCCTCTGTTGAAACGCTATCGTTCTCATTAACAATAGGGATAACGCCAAATTTAAACAACGAAGAGAATGTATTTAGTATATTAAAGGAAGATTTTTTTCCAAATAATTCATTATGTGTAAGGAGGATTTGGGAGATTACAATGTCATAATTTCCGAATAGGCTTTTGTAAAGCTCCATAAGCAATGGCTGACCAATAGAAGCCAAAGCCTGTCTTTCTTGAATTGTCTTTGGATATTCAGCTATTCCAAAAGCCCTCATTCCACAGCCAATAGCACCTGATGAAACAATTATAACCTCAATGCCATTCTTTCTTATATTTACAATATCGTCTACAATGGAGGCGATGTATTTTGGGGTGAAAACAGAGCTTTCCTGGAATAGGGATGTTCCAATCTTTACTACAATCCTTCTGCCTCCTGACTCTTGACTCTTGACTCCTGGCTTTCTTTTCATAGCCAACAAGGAATATCAATGAATATGCAGGGCAGGGCAAATTTTTTCTTTATTTCCTCCATAAGTGCTTTGATGCCAATAGTCTCGGTTGCATAGTGACCAGAAAATATTATATTTAATCCTGCCTCTTTTGCAATAGAAAAGGAAAATAGCTTATGCTCTCCTGTAATAAAAAGGTTCACTTTTTTTTCAGCCGCCTCCTTTAGACAATCGCATCCACCACCAGAGATAACAGCAATTGTTTCTATTTTTTCCTTTCCGCAGGGTAGTATTTTAGAAGATGTATTTAGGGCTTCATTAAGGATTTTTGCTATATCTTCCCTGTGTAATGGCTCCTTTAGCCTTCCTAAAAAACCTATATCCTGGCCTTCGTATTTTCCAAATGGCTCTACATTAAAGGGGTTAAATAGGTTTATAAGGGAGATATTGTTTCCAAATTTTGGATGAAGGTCTAATGGAAGGTGAGAGGCATAGAGGGATATCCCATTTTCTATCAAGACCTTTATTCTCTTATAAAGAATTCCTGTAATTGGCTCTTGTATTCCCCAAAATAGGCCATGATGGACAACAACAAGATTGCAAGAGCTATCTTTTGCCTTAATAAATGTTTCTTGTGAGCCATCTACAGCAAACCCAATCTTTTCTATATCCTCCCTTCCCTCAACCTGTAAGCCATTTAAAGAGTAATCAGATATATCCTTTGTCCTTAACTCCCTGTCTAAAAATTCACAGACATCCTTTAGCTTCAAGGTATTACTTTATTTAAGGGATATTCAACAATCCCTTCTGCTCCCCTTACTTTAAGCGCTGGTATTATCCTTCTAACAACCTCCTCATCAATAATTGTCTCTATAGCAAGCCATTCTGGGTCTGTTAATTGTGATATGGTAGGATTTTTTAAAGAGGGAAGGTTATCTAATAAATTAGGAAGATTATCTTTATGGATATTCATCTTTAGACCAACCTTTTTCTCTGCCTCTAAAGCGCCTTTTAACAAAAGGATAATACTATCTGTCTTATTTTTCTTCCATTCATCCATAATTACCTCTTTGTTTGCAATTAAAATAGTTGTTGAGGTAAGCACGGTGTCTATTACCTTTAAATTATGTGCCTCTAAGGTTGTTCCTGTTTCTGTAAGTTCTACCACCGCATCTGCCAATTTTGTAAGGGGCTTTGCCTCTGTTGCACCCCAAGAGAATTCAACATTTGCATTTATACCCTTATCTTTCAGATATTTTTTTGTAACCTGCACAAGCTCTGTAGCAATCCTCTTACCCTCAAGCTCTCCTGGTCTATTTATAGATGAATCCTTTGGCACAGCAAGAACCCATCTAACAGGCTGATTTGTCTCTTTTGAATAGGAAAGCTCGCAAATCTCAACAACATCTAGCCCACTTTCTATTACCCAATCCCTTCCACATAGCCCAACATCAAGAATTCCATCGCTAACATACCTTGGCATTTCTTGAGCCTTTACCATCATAATCTCTATCTCTCTGTCATCAATCTTTGGAAAATATGACCTTTCACTCTTTGCAATTTTATATCCTGCTTTAGCAAAAAGCTCTATTGTCCTTTTTTCCAGGCTCCCCTTTGGTATTCCAAGTTTAATTACCATACCTTAATTATAATTTCTCTACCTTTTATTGGCAATCATTTTAATCTATTAGTCAGCACTTACTCCTTCAACTATTTTTATTTCGTCTTCTGTTAAACCATATAAATTTCCATTTTCCGCTCTTATTTACAATAGGAATTGAATTTCCAAAAAAAATCTAAAGTTTAACCCTCTTAAAAACCGATATATATATAATAGATAGAATGATAGAAGATATTTTAAGAAGACAAAATCAAGTTTTTCTCCAAAACAATTGGCTCTTTAGTCCTTCTTAAGATAAGTCCTTGATAAGATGAATATTGCAGAG
>JBFMDZ010000139.1 GCA_040753555.1 bacterium | reverse complement strand
TTTACATTTTATTGTCACTCACTTTTTTGTAATTTTTACCTCCCCATACCCCTCAATCCCTTATAAATACAAGAAATTCTACTTTCGCTACCACCAATTTCGCCAAGTTTCTGTTGAAGTTGGGTTATAACACTTAAAGTCATTGTTTTTTATAATCAATTCATTTAATTATTTTCCTAAACCAATCTATTGTTTTTAAAAGCCCTTCCTCTAATGATACCTTTGGAGAAAAACCCAATATATTCTTCGCAAGTGTAATATCTGGCCTCCTTACCTTAGGGTCATCCTCTGGAAGTGGACAAAAGGTAAGGGAGCTTTTACTTTTGGTAAGCTCAATTATACGAGAAGCTATATCTTTAATTGTTCTTTCTTCTGGATTTCCAAGATTAACTGGATTATGAAATTTTTTGTTCATAAGGAGAAATATTCCCTCCATCAAATCATCTACATAGCAAAAGCTTCTTGTTTGCATTCCATCCCCAAAAATCGTGAGGGGTTCATTCTTTAATGCCTGCGGGATAAATGCTGGAATACACCTACCATCTGATGTCCTCATCCTTTCTCCATATGTATTGAATATCCTTACAATCCTTGTGTCAATATTGTGAATTCTGTGATAACTCATAACCATTGCCTCAGCGAACCTTTTTGACTCATCATATACACCCCTTGGCCCAATTGGATTAACATTTCCCCAATAATCCTCTGGTTGGGGATTGACCAATGGATCGCCATAAACCTCTGAGCTTGAGGCTAGAACATAGCCTGCGGATTTTGCTTTAGCAAGACCCAATGTATTATGTGTGCCAAGAGCTCCTGTCTTAAGGGTTTGGATGGGATATTTGATATAATCCATTGGCGAGGCACAAGAGGCAAAGTGAAAAATAAAATCTATTTTTTCTTTTATTTCAATATATTTATTTACATCATAATTTATAAATCTAAATTTAGGATCCTTTATATGCGAAATATTATCAAGGTTTCCTGTTATTAGATTATCCATAGCTATTACCCCTGCCCCTTTTTTAATAAAGAAATCGCAAAGATGAGACCCTAAAAAACCAGCTCCTCCTGTAATTAGAATCTTCATAAATCTCCTTTAATTATAACCTAAAAATCCTTAAATTTGCAAATAAAAATCGAAACTATTCCACATTCTTGAAAAATCCAATCCTTCTATATTTCTTTGCCCTCTCTTCCAAAAGAATATTGGGTTCATAAGATAAAAGCTCATTAAGGGAAGAAATAATTGCATTCTTTACATTCTTTATTGTTTTGTTAGGGTCTTTATGGCTACCCTCTAATGGCTCATCAATAATTCCATCAATTAGCCCAAGTTTATAAAGGCTTTGGGCTGTAAGATGTAGATTTTCCGATGCCTTAGCAACCTCCTTTGCATCCTTCCAAAGAATAGATGCACAAGCCTCTGGTGAGGCAACAGAATATATGGAATATTTAAGCATCAAGATTCTATCAGAAACACCAATTCCTAATGCTCCTCCAGAGCCTCCCTCTCCAATGACAATAGAGATAATTGGACAAGGAAGCTCAAAGAATGTATATAGATTTTCAGCAATTGCCATAGCCTGTCCCCTCTCCTCTGCTCCAATCCCAGGATATGCACCAGGTGTATCAATGAATGTAATTATTGGCTTTTTAAACCTTGCTCCTAATTCCATTATCCTTTTTGCCTTTCTATAGCCCTCTGGATTTGCCATTCCAAAGTTATAGACAAGGTTTTCCTTTAGCTCTTTTCCCTTCCTATGTCCAATGAGCATTACCTTGTTTTCTCCAATTCTTCCTATTCCTCCTATGATTGCCTTGTCATTTTTCATCTTAATAAATTTTTAAATACCTCAAGTGCCGTTAGTAAGCTTTCTTTTCTCAAGGATTTATAGTATTCTGGCTTATGAATTGGTTTATCAACCCTTCTTTCTCCTTCAAGCAATGTAATTATGTTTAGGTCAATATCAAAATATGAAAGCAAAGTATGAGTAGAGGGACTACCATATTTAACATAGTTAGTAGAAGAATAATCACCACCAAGCTGGCTTTCCAATTGAAATAATACAAAAGCAAGGTCAGGGAAAACTTGTTTAAATAATGTAAAGTCAACCAAAATTCTTTTTAGCATTGCATTTTCTGTATATGCTTTGCACTCCATAGCAATTTTAAATTTTCCATCAATATGCACATGAACATCTGTTCTTAAGCAATAGTAAAATTTTTTGATATGCTCCTTTATAAATTTCTTTACTTCTGGGCTTTTAAGCCGTTCAATGTATTCTTTCTTAATTGGAATTTTTACTGTTTCTTTTGCAAGGGATAATCTTTCTGGCTTTCTTCCTAATTCTTTCCATGCTATTTCAATTAAACTTTTTGCCAAACTCTCAACGAGCATTCCCTTGCCAGCTCTAATTATCCCACCATAAGCCCTGCCTTCTGACTCTTTAGCTTTTGTATCAATGCCTTTAACTAAAAATTCATAAGCGTTAATAAGCGATTGTATGTCTTTTGAAAATTTTTTGTCCATATTTTTAAAATACAGTTGCATTAACTTTGGTATTTTTAAGTCTATCTTCTGCTTTTTTGCAATATTCAGGAGAGATATCAATGCCAATGTAATTTCTAAATAGCTTTTTTGCCACTACACTTGTTGTTCCTACTCCATTAAATGGGTCTAAAATTAAATCTCCCTTAAAGCTAAATAATTTTAGTACTCGCTCTACAAGTTGCTCAGGGAACATTGCGGGGTGTCCATATTCTCTCATATTATATTCTGGCGCAATATCCCACCTTCCATAAACCCATTTTTTGAATTCATCGCCACTTATATCTGCCATTTTCCAGTTTCCAGGATGTCTTAAATCACCTTTACAAAAAACCTCAAGAAATTCCCATGTGTATTTTAAATAGGGATTACTTGGACTTTTCCAGCTACCCCAAGCAGTATATTTGCAGTTATAATTATGTTTATCCCACAAAATTTCGCCTTTCCAGATTAGCTTATGCTTAATGAAAAAACCAGAAACTATATGGTGTATGGGGATATAATCCGAAAATAATGGTTGAACATTAACAATAATTCTTCCACCATATTTTAAAACCCTTATACACTCTTTAAATATTGCAAATAATTTATTAAAGTAGTCATTCCAATTAACGCCATCTTTATGGTTTTCATAATCAAGACCAAAATTATATGGCGGAGAAGTAAAGATTAAATCAACGCAATTTTCTGGAAATTGCTTTAAAGTTTCTTCACTATCTCCAATAATTATTTTGTCAATAAATTGCTTTGGCGCTTTATTATTTTGTTTAGAAAAGGTATTATCTCTGGCGTAATAATATGTTCCCCTTATCATTTCTTTTTCTTTTCTGTTTTTTACTTTTCTCTCTTTATCATAGCCAATATACAATCTTTTTCTTCCTTTTAATCCATAACTTTTTATTTTCTCAATGTTATAAAATATAGAATTTAATAATTTAGCGGTATCGCCATTTGAATTTTTTGTTAGCAATTGGATATTCTTTTTGAAATTAAAGAAATCTAATTCCCGCAAGTGTATAATCAGCCAATTGTTGGTCAACTCAAAATAAATATCCTCTTTAGGATATAAAGAAAATAATTGCTGAAGCATAGCATCATCTTGATTTACATCTTTGACATATATTTTTATTAACCTATAATCATTCATTGTTATTTCTCTTAAACACCCCAATCCTTCTATACTTTTCGAGCCTCTCTTCCAAAAGAATATTGGGTTCATAAGATAAAAGCTCATTAAGGGAAGAAATAATTGCATTCTTTACATTCTTTATTGTTTTGTTAGGGTCTTTATGGCTACCCTCTAATGGCTCATCAATAATTCCATCAATTAGCCCAAGTTTATAAAGGCTTTGGGCTGTAAGATGTAGATTTTCCGATGCCTTAGCAACCTCCTTTGCATCCTTCCAAAGAATAGATGCACAAGCCTCTGGTGAGGCAACAGAATATATGGAATATTTAAGCATCAAGATTCTATCAGAAACACCAATTCCTAATGCTCCTCCAGAGCCTCCCTCTCCAATGACAATAGAGATAATTGGACAAGGAAGCTCAAAGAATGTATATAGATTTTCAGCAATTGCCATAGCCTGTCCCCTCTCCTCTGCTCCAATCCCAGGATATGCACCAGGTGTATCAATGAATGTAATTATTGGCTTTTTAAACCTTGCTCCTAATTCCATTATCCTTTTTGCCTTTCTATAGCCCTCTGGATTTGCCATTCCAAAGTTATAGACAAGGTTTTCCTTTAGCTCTTTTCCCTTCCTATGTCCAATGAGCATTACCTTGTTTTCTCCAATTCTTCCTATTCCTCCTATGATTGCCTTGTCATCCCCAAAGAGCCTATCTCCACAAAGCTCTATAAATTCATCAAATAATCCATTTATATAATCCATAATATTTGGTCTCTTTGGATGCCTTGCTATTTGGACTATCTGCCCTGCATTAAGGCTTGAATAAATTTTCTTTTTTTCTAAAGATAAAGACCTTTTTAATTCCCTCTTTTTCTTTTCATCCTTTTCAGCCTCTATTCTTTCTTCTATCTCAATGAAGGGTCTTTCAAAATCCAAAAATTCCATTATAATTTTAAGTATAACCTATCTATAGCCTTTAATGCAACAGATTAAGGATAAAAGGAATGCACCTTTTTGAGGCACCTACAAGGCTTAAGGCAACATTTTTTGCATTATCTCCTGCCTTTTTTAATTCAGCTGGGTTTTCAAGAAAGAATGCTATTTGAGAAAAAAGGGAGGAAGGAGAAACCTCAAATCCACCCCCATTTTTTTAAGTTATTCGCACAATCCTTAAAATTATCGTATGTGTTTAGCTTTAATGGAACAAATGAAATCCGAAATCCGAAATCTTAAAACAAATTCAAATGACTAAAATTGAAAATTCGTAACATTTTACCCATCTGAAAAATAAATTTAAGTTTTTGGAAAAAATGCCGATAAATAAGATGTATGGAGAAAGAATTAAATACTCTTTTGAAAGAAATAGAAGAAACAGCTTGTCCAAACTGCAAAAGGCTCATAGTGATAATCAAAGAGATAGAAGCAAGGAATAGAAATCTTGAGGCAAAAATTGAGGAACATAAAGCAACTACTCCATCAGGAATGAAACCGACTTACGAGAAAAGGAATATAAAGACAAGAAGAAAGAAACCTGGCTGTAAGATAGGGCATCAAGGTTTTTACCGAAAGATTCCAAAAGAGGTGCACATTGAAAAAGATTGGACCTTGGCTACTTGTCCTGATTGTGGAACTGAATTAGGAAAACCAATAGAGATAAGAGAGCGTTATACCGAAGATTTACCTACTATTGAGATCTTAGTAACCAAGCATAGGATATATCGTTATCTTTGTAAAGGGTGTAAAAGGATTGTAGAACCTAAGGTATTAGATGCTCTACCGAAGTCCCGATTAGGATTAAATATACTATTGATGACTGTCTGGTTACACTACGCTCTTGGCACCACAGTCAAAAATATCATTGCCTGGCTTAAAACCCTTTGCTACTTTAAACTTAAAATCCCGCAAATTTTAATAACTATGTGATGAAAGCCTTTAAAAATAAACTTGACTTATTTTTTGTTTATAGTTATAATATTACTATGTCATTTAGGGTGAAACAAAAAATTGGTAGCTATA
>JBFMDZ010000138.1 GCA_040753555.1 bacterium | reverse complement strand
TTAATATATCGGCATTTTTTCCTTTTTTTTAAAGATAAAATTTTAGTTTTTCTCTTTTTGAATAAAATAAAGTGTTAAAAACCTAAGCAGGATTTGTTTCTACAAACTTATGGGTAAGTTCCAGTTTAAGTAGACCCAATTCTTGATAAAGCAATTTCCAAAGATGGTCTTTCCTTCCAAAATAAGTCCTACAGCCATTTTCTTGTAAGATTTTATACTCTTCCAATACCTTAAGTAGAAGCTTCCTATATTCTTGAGGAGTCAGCATCTGTTCTTTCAGCTGCCTACCAGCACCGATTGGAACTATCCGAGCAAAATCAAATATTGATACACCTTCTTTTGCTACTGTCTGAATAACTCCAATAAGTTCATTTACATTTTCTCTACTTAAAGTAAACATTACGACAGATGGTATTGCAACATCTTCTAAGAGATTGATTGCTCTAATGGTATCTTTAAATAAGCCCTTTCTACCTCTTAATCTATCGTGTGTTTTTTCTAATCCATCAATACTTACCTGATATGTTGATACCCCTAAATCTTTTAATCTCTTTGCAGTCTCATAGTCTAGATGATTTGGATTACCCAATATACCAATTTCTATCCCTCTTTTTCTGGTATATGCTAATAGATCAAAGATATCTTCTCTTAAAAGGGGATCTCCACCTGTAAAGCTAATTCTTGTGGGCATTTCCCAATTATCAAAAGTATCGCTAAAATCATCTATAATTTTACAGCAATCTTCATAGCTTAATTCATTATTCAGTTCCTGTTTATAAGTAGGATTATCATAGAGATAACAATGCATGCAATTCTGATCGCACCTTGCTGTGATATGCCATTGAAGGGTGAAATGCGATCTTCCTCGGCCTCTATTTTTTTCATGGGTCTTTATAATAGTCACTTCAACATCTTTCATTCCGTTTTGTTTTTAAGTGTGTTGTTGCTCCATAAATACCGTGCATCGCTCACCTAAGGCAAGGGGTGAGTTTGAAGAAAAGGCAAGGTTTGCAAATTCATCCTTTATGCTTATCCCAAGATTCTCTGCCTGCTCCTCCAAAAATGAGCCGGTTCCTGCCGCACAGACCTTATTCATCTCAAAGTCAACGATTGCTCCATTTTCAAGGCTTATGAACTTTGAATCCTGGCCACCTATTTCAAATATTGTATCAACGCTATTGTCTATATCGTATGCTGCCCTTGCCTGTGCTGTTATCTCATTCTTTACAATATCGCCTCCTATAAAATCTGCAATCATATACCTTCCTGAGCCGGTTGTCCCACAGCCTTTAACCTCAATGAATTCCCCTATTTCCTTTCCAATTTCATCTAGCCCCTGGCATACCGCTTCAATGGGTCTACTTGCTGTAGGTAGATACCTTCTTGCTAAAACCCTTTTGTCTTCGTCAATTGCCACCACATTGGTTGAGACAGAGCCAATGTCAATGCCAATGTAAGTCGGAAGGCGAAAGGTGGAAGGCGGAAGGCAGGGATAGGTTTTTATTTTATCTTGGTATTCTTCTATGGGGGCAATGAGGGATAAGGGTTCAAGGCCAATAGGGGTTTCTTCAATCTTAAAATCTTTAATTTTTGAGAGGTTTAATTTATCCTTTGCCAATATTGCCGCACCAATTGCACCCATTATTGCAAATCTTTCAGGGGTAATAATTTCAATGCCCAAGACATCAGAGAATGCCCTTTGCATACCTTTATTTGCCGCAACACCACCCTGAAATGATACAGGCGGGGTTATATCCTTTCCCTTTCCTATTACTGACTTAAAATTCCTTGCAAATGCAAAGCAAAGCCCGGCAATAATATCATAGATGGGTGTTGCCTCCTGCTGAAGGTGAATCATATCTGTCTTTGCAAATACAGAGCATCTTCCTGCAATCCTTGGTGGCTTTTCTGATTTCAGGGAAGCTTCCGAAAATTCCTCAATTGTAAGCTTCATCCTTCCTGCCTGTTGGTCTAAAAATGAGCCACAACCTGCTGCACATATTGTATTTGTTGAGAAATCTGATATATTTCCATCGCTATCAAGGTTTATAAGCTTTGAGTCAGAGCCGCCAATCTCAATTATTGTCCTTATTTCTTTGTTTAATTTAGATGTTGCTGTTGCCTGGGCAATAACCTCATTTATCGGAGAAATTCCAAAGAAATCGCATATCCCCTTTGTCCCTGTCCCAGTAAAGCCAATAACTATATCAGAGGGAAGGCTTGCTATTCTTTCTTTTAACAAAGGTAGGGGATTCCCCTTATGCCTGATATAACAATCCTCAAGGATGTTATTATCCTCATCCAAAATGGCTGTCTTTAGACTTATTGAACCAATATCTATGCCGAGTTCATAGATAAAATTATATCCTTTTTGAGGCTATACCGTCAACGATTTTGCGTGGCTTGAGGGCAATAAAGGGAATAAGTTTTCTTAACCTTTTTTAAATCCTTCTTCTAAAATTCTTTTGAGGTTTTCTTCCTCTTCAGTAGTATGTTGTTTAACAGCCTTAATTTTGCTATTAAATAATGCGCATAAGAGTTGGATAAATTTATTCAACAGCCATCCCAATAAAGAAATGAATTTCAACAATAGAGAAACACATACTATTTTTATAAAACCAATTGCTTTTTGGTATAAAAAATAATCCTTGCAAAAAATTTAATTCAAATATAAAATATTGTTTTTAAATTTATAAAGGAGGCTAAAATGAAAAAAGAAGAGATTATTTCTGCGATAGAAGGAATGAGTGTTCTTGAGCTTGCAAATTTAGTGAAGGAGCTTGAGGAAAAATTTGGGGTAAAAGCATCTGCTCCAATGATGGTTGGACAAATAACAGGCGGTGCAGCTCCTGTATCACAAGAGCAGGAAGAAAAAACAGCATTTGATGTTTTCTTATCAAGCTTTGGCGACAACAAAATTCAGGTAATAAAAGAAATTAGAACAATTCTGCCCTTAGGTCTTAAAGAAGCAAAAGAATTAGTAGAAAGCGCTCCATGTGAAGTAAAGAAAGGCGTAACAAAAGAAGAAGGAGACGAGATAAAGAAGAAATTAGAAGCTGTTGGAGCAAAGGTTGAGATAAAGTAAGAAGCTAAAAACTATATCTATAATGGCAAAGAAAAAAAGGGATTTATCCTTCCTTATATTTCCCTTCCTAATCCTTATATCCATTTTATTCCTTGGATTCTACATTTGGATGGGAAAATATTATTGCGAAGGAAACACCTCCCTTCCTTTGGACGACCCATTCATATTCTTCCAATACGCCCAAAATATGGCAGATGGTCATTTCTTAAAATACAACATAGAAGACCAAGCAACAACAGGTGTAACAAGCCTCCTCTGGCAAATTCTTCTTTCTATTGGGTTTATTTTGGGCTTCTCGGGAATGAATATAATCCATTGGTCTTTGTTTCTTTCTCTTATTATCCTTATTTTAGCTGGCATTTTTGCATATCTTATAGGAAAAAGGCTTGCCTCCCCTGTGGTTGGCGTTGTTACAAGCCTTTTGGTTATTCTAAATGGGCCATATCTCTGGGCATGCTTTTCTGGAATGGATACAGGGCTTTTGGGAATGACAATAATTTTATCCGCTTTTGGGTTTTTAACAGCCTATAATACAAAAAACCTCCTTTTATTCGCAATTTGTGGCTCTCTTATGGCAATATCAAGGCCAGAGGGATTTATTCTTTCTATAATTGGATGTTCTATTATCTTATTAAATCAAATAACCCTTCCAAAGAATGAAAAGATTCCAATCTACCAGATGCCCCTTGTATTTCTTCCCGTAATCACAGGCTCTTTTTGGCTTTTTCTAAATCTTGTTTTAACAGGCTCAATAAATTTTAATACAATGGTTGCAAAATCAGCATTAACAAGGGGAGATTTTTCATTTTTTGGCAATTTAGCAACAAACATAAGGTATTTCTTCTTCCTCCTTAAGGAGGTCTTTGCTGGATTTGCTGGAGACTATATCAATGTTTTAAATGCAAATTCTGGCTATTCTGCTGTCTATTTTGCCCCATTTGCCCTACTTTTCTTTGTGCTTGCTGTATTTCCAAAGATAATACAGGAGATACAAACAAAAAGGCTTGGTGTTTATTTCCTTGCATTTTCCTGGTTCTTTGGTGGAATATTTATAGCATCAATAACGAGGGCATCTGGTGAGCATATCCACTGGCATAGGTATATTATCCCCTATTATCCCTTATTTCTTGTTATGGTATGTATAGGGATATATCATTTATCCCAGGCATTTCAAGCCAAGAATGAGACATTTATCGGCATATCTTGCTTCTTTCTTTTATTTTCTTTTTTAACAGCCCTTTATTTTGGTGTTGCATATGGCAAGAATTGCAAGGATATATATTTTCAACAGATACAATGTGGAAAATGGGTTTTAGAGAATACACCAGCAAATGCTACAATTGCCCTAAATGATGCAGGTGCAATAAAATATATAAGCCAAAGGTATTGCATTGACCTTGTTGGTCTATGCTATCCAAAGATTGCAAGGTATTCAACCCATGTAGGAGGAGAGGGAAATGGGCCCCTTTATGAATTCTTAGAAAAATTAGAAAGAAAGCCCGATTATTTTATTATTTATCCCTCCTGGTTTGGTTTTGGAGGCAATATTTTAGGCCCTGAAATTGCCTCTTTTGGTCTTTATGAGCCTACAATGGCAGGTGCAGGAAGTGAGCCAAAAAAGGTTTTTAAGGCAGATTTTAAATGGCTAAACACAGGGGATGAAATAAAATTGCAATCTACAAAGGAAGCCTTAAGGGGAAAAAGCCTTGTTGACAAAATAGATATCGCTGATGTTGAAATGGAAAGCGCACATTCTTATAAAAGCTATTCCTCTGAGCCAGGTCTTTTAAAGCGTACTTTTGCAACATACGCCTCTTATAATGATGAACCATCAATAATTGTGGGAGATGGTGGAAGGATAATAACGGATGGAGAAATTTTTAAGATAAAAACAATTCCAAATAAAGATTTGGTAATCATTACAAGATGCACAAGTCCATTTAGCATTGGCGTATATATAGATGGAAAGCCAGCAGCCTGGTGGAAGAATACAAAGGGAGATGCCCAAACATCATTGTGGCATGAGCCAATGATAACCATTTCAGGAAATTTTATTACAAATCCTGAAACAAGCATAAAACTTGAGGTTGTTGACAAGCATAGAATGAGCTATTTCTCGCCATACTACTGGTTTTATCAATAAGGTTAATTATACCCTCACCCCTCGTTTCTCATTCCTCATCCCTTCCCAGAAAAAGCCCTTTGCAGGTCATCATTTAAATTAACAAGTTCTCGCCAAGGAGCCAAAAGCCTTTCAAATAAAAGAGAAAAAGCCAAAAGAGACCCCAAGGTAAGCCTTTCCTTTATAACAAAATGAGAAGATAAAGAGAATAGAAAAAAGTGTAAGAAGATTAGCTGTCCCAAAAGATGTAGATTCCAGAAGGGATTCCTTGAAAAATGCCCTGTTATACTTGATAAAATACCTCTTTATAAAATGAGAGATTCTATTTTCCGCAACAAATGCCTTTATTGTTCTTATCCCACCTAATGCCTCACAGAGATAAGCATCAAAACCAGCCCTTTCCTTTAGCCTCTCCTTACTTTTCTTTCTTAAAAGAGGACTAAGAAGAAAGATAATTATTAGTAATTCTCGGTAAAAACTTAAACACATTAAAAATCATCATTTTTTTCTTTTATCTTCTCTATCCTTCTATATTTATAGTGATTTTTGCCTTTCCCTTTGGTTTTTTCTTCTTTGTTTTTTG
>JBFMDZ010000137.1 GCA_040753555.1 bacterium | reverse complement strand
TGGCTTCATTATTTTCCTTAACATTATCTAAACATATACATTCCTTATTTCCCTATAGGGTGAATAGTTACAAAAAAATAAGCAAGAATAATTTTTAAGTATACCAATAAAAAATTTCTTTAGGTATAATAAACTCTTTGTATGAAGATTTATGCGATTAACTATAAATCTCTTTCACCCTTCCTTCAAGGTAAAACCTGTTATCCTCAAAATATACATTTAAAAACTCCTTGCTTCTTGCTTCTACAATGGTTGGAAAATGTGTCTTATTTAAAAGATTAAAGATGTAGCAAGATGCACAAGAGCCAGTGCCGCAGGATAGGGTTTCATCCTCAACACCCCTCTCGTATGTCCTTATCTTTATCTTATTTTCTAATATAACCTCAACAAAATCTACATTCGTTCCTTCTGGTTCAAATAGAATATCAAACCTTATTTTTCTTCCCAAGCCAAATACATCAACATTATCTACATCATCTACTAATACAATTGTATGGGGAACGCCAACCCTTACAAAATGAGTATTAAGCATAATATTTAGCCTTATATCCTTTGGTTCTCCTATCATTACTTTTACTAAATCACCTGAAGCAATTGCCTTAATCCTTCCCCACAGGGTTTCTATCTCCATCTTATTTTCTGCCAAATTCTCTTTCCATCCAAAGAATGCAGCACACCTACTACCATTTCCACACATCTCTGCCTCACTTCCATCCCTGTTAAAGATTCTCATCTTAAAGTCGCAAATATTGGATGGCTCAATGAGAAGGAGCCCATCTGTTTTCTCCTTTGCACATAGCTCTATTGCCAATTCTTTTGGGTTTATTTTTTCTTGGGGTATGTTATTTATAATGACAAATGTATTCCCGGAGCCACTTAATTTTTTATAATCCATCTGGAATTAGCTGATTTCTGATAAGGTCTTTGAATGTTTCCCTTTTTCTAATAACACAGGGTTTTTTATCTATTACCATAACCTCAGGACACCTTGCCCTTCCATTATAATTTGATGACATTGAAAAGGAATATGTACCAGCATCCATTATGCAAAGAATGTCTGAAAGCGAAGCCTGGTTTATCTTTCTTTCCCTTGCTAAAAAATCTCCATCTTCACAAATGGGTCCAACAATATCAGCAACAATCTCTTCTTGCTCCCTTAATTCCCCTGGTAATATCCGATGAAAGCTGTTATATAAAGCTGGCCTTATAAGGTCATTCATTGCAGCATCCACTATAATAAATCTCTTTGCTTTTGTCTCCTTAAGGTATAAAACCCTTGTAACAAGGCAGGCTGAATTTCCCACAATGCTCCTTCCAGGCTCTATAATAAGCTTAAAATCCTTAACAATTGGAACGATCTCCTTTGCAAAGGACGATATGCCTGGAAAATTCTCATTGTTGTAAGGAATCCCAAGACCTCCACCTATATCAATATATTTTATTTCCCCAATCTCTTTGGCAAAGCTAACAAGCTTTTTTGCACTTTCAACAAAAGGAGAAAGCTCTGTAATCTGTGAGCCAATATGGAAGGAGAGGCAGATAAAATTTATGTTCTCCATTTTCCTTATAATACTTATAGCATTATTAAGGCTTGCCATCGTTATTCCAAATTTGCTTTTTTCAAGGCCTGTTGCAACATAAGGATGGGTTTTTGGCTCAATTCCTGGGTTTATCCTTATCCCAACATTTATTTTTTCTTTTGCAATACTATCTATAAGGAATAGCTCATCAATGGAATCTGCAATTATTAAAAACACCTTTTCCTTAATTGCCATTTTTATATCTGCTTCTGTTTTTCCATTCCCATTAAAAACGATTTTTTTACTGGGTATCCCTCCCCTTTTTGCCAAAAAAAGCTCTCCCTGCGAGCAGACATCACAACCAGAGCCCAATTTTGCAAGTAGCTTAAAAATCGCAATATTTGCGTTTGCCTTTGCCGCATAGCAAATAAGGGGTGAAACCTCTGAAAATGCCTCTTTATAAGATGTAAAATTCCCTACAATTGCCTCTTTGCTATAAAGATAAAACGGCGTTCCTATCTTTTCTGCAACCCCATCTATCCTTATACCATCGCAACAAAGATGACCTTTAATATATTCAAATCCCATTTTCATATGTGTTTATCTGTTTTAATATCATTAGTATAAATCTTAAATTAATCCACTTCCTCAAGCTTTGCTAATTCTTCAAACATTATATCTGCACCCAATATCCCTATAATCTCATTGTCTTTATTCCTTATAGGGCTAGATACAGTGATACAAAGCCTATATGTGAACCTTGATGTATAGAAATTGGAAATAAATGTCTTTCCATCCTCCAGAGGCTTTATAAACCAATCCCTATCTGCAAAATTCTCCTCATCCTTAAGCTCTTTGTATTTTCCTAAATCCTTTGAATGGGTAATATTTTTTGTTGTTTTGTGTCCTTGCAGGTTGACAACATATATAAATTGAATGAATGGATTTTCTTCAATGAAATCCCTTAAAATTTTCTCCTGTTTCTCTGGCTCCATAGATATTATATCTTCATTAACGGCAATGCCTTCTATAAGATGTAATGCAAGGGATTCTGCCTTTATCTTTAGGGTATCAAAATCAGACTTAATAAGCATAGGGAGGTGTTTTTTTACCTCCTCAAGCATTTCATCATTTGAGATGGATGTCTGTCTTCCCCTTTCGTATTCTTCATTTATCCACTTTATAATATGGGAAATCCCAGGATGCCTCTTGTCAATTTGCTGGGAACCAGAAAGACCAAGATAGGTATTTATCCAATGTGCTATGCCAGAAAGACCTGATTTGTCTGTTATCCCTACATCAAGTGGTCTATTCAATATCTCCTTTGTATCAAAGATATTGTATATCTCCTCATTTTTAAGTAAGCCATCAATATGGATTCCCGCCCTGGTTATATTGAATTCAGAACCAACAAATGGGTAATTTGGAGGAATATGGGTATTTAGATTATTTTTAAAATATTCGGCAATCTCTGTAATTACCTTCGTATCAATCCCTTTACTATCCTTTTTTATGCTTATATAATCAATGATTAAAGCCTCAATGGGTGTATTTCCTGTCCTTTCTCCAAAACCAAAGAGGGTTCCATTGACAGCAGAGCAACCATACAGCCAGGCAGATATAGCATTTATCTCTGCCTTATGGAAATCATTGTGTCCATGCCATTCAAGGTTTTTTGATGGGACACCAGCTTCATTCTTAAGACAATAGACAATCTTTGGAACAGATCTTGGAATAGATGCCTCTGGATATGGAATGCCAAATCCCATAGTATCACAGAGCCTTATCTTTATTGGAATATTTGCTTCACTAGAAAGCATCATAAGCTCTTGGCTAAATGGGATGACAAAGCCATAAAAATCAGCCCTTGTAATATCCTCAAAGTGGCACCTTGGGATTATATTATTGCCCAATGCCTCTTTGACGATAGAGAGATAATCATCCAATGCCTTTTTTCTTGTTTTATTAAGCTTTAAAAATATATGATAATCAGAGACAGATGTTAATATGCCTGTTTCTTTAAGCCCCATTTCCTTTACAATATTAAGGTCATTCTTATTTGCCCTAATCCAGCCTGTTACCTCTGGATATTTAAAATTTAAGTTTAAACATCCGATAACAGCATTTTTATCCCTTTCAGAATAAAGAAAGAATTCGCTCTGCCTGATTACATTTCCAAGCTTATTAAGAAGCTTGTATATCTCAACAATCTGCTCGGTTGTATATGGTGGTCTTGCCTGCTGTCCATCGCGAAATGTTGTGTCTGTAATGTATATTTCGTCTGGAATCCCTATTGGCACAGAAACAAAGTCAAAGAATGTTTTTGGAACCTCTGTATATGGAAAGAATTCCCTAAACAGCTCTGGTTGGTCTATATCCTCTACCTTATAATACCTTTTCTTTTTCTCTTTTAAAATATTCATCATATAAATTCAAAACCTTTAAAACTTTGTGCCTTTGCCCAGTTTGTGCCTATTTTTGTTTTCCATCCATTTTTAAAATTAACTATAAACCTTTAACTCCTCATAGGTAAAAACCTCAATCCCTAATTTCTCGCAAAGCTCTTTTGCGTATTCGTCTATCTCTATTGCCACAAGGATTTTACAAGGTGTGATATTTATCTCTTCTTTGTAAAAACGGGCTATTCTTTCAAATGTCCCTACATCTGATTTATCTGCTGTTGATTTTATCTCCATAAGAGAGTGTTTGCCATTTTTTATCACAATATCTGCCTCTATGTATGAAGGGATAGAAAAAACCCTTCCCTCCTCATCATAACATTCCCATTTTTTAACCTCTTTAGCCTCAAGCTTTCTCGTAAGGAGTTCTTTAAGGGTATTTCTGAATGTGGCCTCTACCCTCTTTCCCCATCTTGAACCAATTGTGGTTAGTCTAAAATGTAATTCTTCTCTTATGGATGTAAATCCAAGATGCATCTCTTCAATAAGGGATACAAACCTTTGGTCCATTGCCTCAAACTTTTTGTCTATTGTTTCAAACCTTTGGTTAATTTCTTCAAACCTTCTATTTGTCTCTTCCCTATGTTCTTCAAACCTCTTATTTATGTCTTCAAACCTCTTGTTTACCTCTTCAAACCTTTTGTTCATTACCTCAATAATCTGCTTAAGGTCATCCTTGGTGGCAAAGGTTTCAGAAAGAATGGCATAAACAGAGCCTCTAAATTGCTCATCCCTTTTTAACAATACAGGCAGAACCCTAAGAATATGCTCTTCTTCTATCTTTAACATTGAAATAGCCATTTTCTTTTCTCCTATTAAAATTATTATATATTTCCTGCGAAGGTTGAGTCAATAATTTTATCTTTGGAGTGCGGTAGCGAGCTTTCGCTTTTAACGGAACTCCCCCCAAATTTAAACGTAACTATTCAGACAGGATTTACAAGATGGACAGGATGTTAAATAAGCAGGTTATCCGGTTAATCAAAAAAATTAGTAACTATTCAGTCTATCCATTTTTACTATTTAGCCACAGATATACACGGATGAAACACTGATTTTTTGGACTTTAGATGAACGCAGATTCTTCAAGATTTTAGAGACTAAAGAATTATTTTAGCTTTTATACCGAATATGCAACTATCCTTCTCTAACTTGACAAATGAGGTTGAACAATAAAGTGTAAAGTTAGAGGTGCAAACCCGAGTTGGTTAGGTATATTATCCTAATAATCTGTGTAAATCTACCTCCCATTAACCCCTAACTTCCCAAAAATTTAAGTAATAGGCCTTTTATTGTATTATCAGAATAAAAAAATCCTTTCTTGTTCCATAGGGGATTTAATTCCTCTCCCCTTCAAATTACTCATTTTTATCTAATTTTTTATATAAAGCAAATTTCATTCAAAAAAATTGTTTGACAAAAAAAGCTCTTTTATAATATTACTTAATAAGTAATATGAATGGAGGGAAAATTATGGACAGAAAATATCCTGATTGGGTAGCAAACAAAGTATCAAAACACTGGATAAACCTTGAAGTGCCAAAACAAACAAGGAAAATCATAGAGGCTTTAGGATTACATATTACTTAAAAAATTAGGAAGTTAGGGATTAATTTAAATGCTAATCCGTGTTAATCAGTGGCTGAATAATTACAAAAATTATCATAACCCTGTGTCCGTTTGACGGATTGCCATTGCCCATAAATTACAATTGGTGAACTATTTGACTGTCATTATGAGGATGTTGGTTTGATTATTAATTTTGGAGAAAAGAGGGTTGAAGTAAAGCGAAAGGCGAGGGAATTGTCGGAATATTCATCGTTCTTATAATTTATGATGAACAAGATAAATTTAATCC
>JBFMDZ010000136.1 GCA_040753555.1 bacterium | reverse complement strand
GTTTTGATGGTATTTAACAAAAAAATCTATAAAGGAAAAAAGAGATTATCTTTTTGTGATGTGTTTTTGATATAATATATCCTGTTTAGAGGTAATTCTGGACAAAGGTAGCGAAATATAGGAACTTATAATGCAGCAATATAAAACTGCCAATAGGCAGTATAATATAAGGTTAGAAATCAGGAAATCACATGAATATTCCGATATATCAAGTTGATGCCTTTACAAGTAAAGTCTTCTCAGGCAACTCGGCAACTGTTTGTATTCTTGAAGAGTGGCTTGATGATAACACGATGCAAAGCATAGCGTCAGAAAATAACTTGTCAGAAACTGCATTTATAATGAAAAGAGATGGTCAGTTCAAAATCAGATGGTTTACACCAAAGATAGAAGTGGATTTATGTGGACATGCTACATTAGGAGGTGCGTTCGTTTTATTCGAAGAAAAATTGATTGAAGATAACACTGTGACTTTTGAATCTCAAAGTGGCCCTTTAACTGTGGAACATTTAGATAATGGGTTGTTATCTATGAACTTCCCTTCAAGGAGACCGGTTGCTTGTAAAAAGCCAGAAGTGTTAGAGGAGGCATTGAGCACTAATGTAGTGACTACTTTAGCCTCCAGAGATTTATTAGTGATTCTTGAAAATGAAGAAAAAGTAAGTAATCTCTTGCCAAATTTGGAACTTTTGTCAAAAATCGAAGAATATATGGGAGTGATAGTATCTGCCAGAGGAAATAAGGTTGACTTTGTTTCAAGATTCTTTGCTCCAAACGCAGGCATTCCAGAAGACCCGGTTACTGGCTCAGCACATTGCACGCTAATTCCTTATTGGTCCGAACAGTTGAAGAAGGATAAATTGCATGCGTTACAACTTTCTCCAAGAGGTGGTGAGTTGTTCTGCGAAAATTTAAGCGAAAGGGTCGTTATTAAGGGTAAAGCTGCAATGTATATGAAAGGTGAGATTTACATTTAAGTTTCTAACAATTCGCTGCACCTGACCCTCCCTTCGCTCGGGCAGGTAAGCTTTGGCGTTAGACTAAAAGAGATTAAACCACGAAGGGCTAATTTCAATGTCCAATGCAAAATTAGCAATTATCAATTCAAAATTACTGTAAGTTCATTTTGCATTTTGAGTTTTGCATTGCTAATTTTTAAGTAACTATTCAGCCACTGATTAACACAGATTGACTTTGGATAAAATAGAAGGGGTTTAAAAAAGGTAGCTAGGTGAGAATAAAATGGAAAATAGGCACTTAAGGCACAAAGTAAAGAATGCTTACTAGCCTGTGTAAAAAGATAGATGATAAATAACTCTGTGCCTTTGTCCCTTTGCCCCTTTGTGCCTGACTATAGGGTAGCTAAACATGTACATATATTTTATAATTTCTGTGTCTTAAGTGGCAAATCTTCATACCTCTGAATAGTTACTTGAATTAAACAAGCCAATTCTCTAATTTTACACCTGGAAGACGAATAAAATCTTTAGTATTGGCTGTTATGACAGTCATATTATGAGAAATGGCGCAACTTGCAATCAATATATCCTCAATCCCTATTGGTTTGCCTTCATCAAAAAGATAAGCAAGGAGATTCCCTCCATTTATTGCCTCCTCTAAACCAATGGGAAGGATTTTAACCCGTGAAAGGATTTCTTCTTCAATCCGCCTCCAAAAAGTATCTTTGTCTTTTCTTCTCATTGAGCCTGCCCTTAACTCCATTACAGAAATTATGGTTGTATAAAGAGATTCAGCAGGTTTTTCTTTTAATCTTTGTAGCAATTTAGGATTTGGCTTCTTCTTTATAAGCTCACTTAAGATATTGGTATCCAGTAAGTACATCAGCTTTTTTTACATAATTCGAGGAATATGTTTACTTCTTGCTTTTATAATTTTCTCTATATCCTCAAAAAATGGGTCGTCATTGAACAACCAACCTTTAACATCGGCAAGATGAATCTTTTTTTCCTTATCAACTGGCACCAATTTAGCCATTGCTCTATTCCTTCGAAAAATATATATTTCTTCCTTTCCATAAGCTACACGACCCAATATATCTGAAAAATGCTCCTTTGCATAAGCTACATTTACCTTTTCCATATAAATTATTATAGTCATTTTGACCATTAAGGTCAAGATATTTTTTGGTTAAAAATTGGTTACCAAAAGGGCTTGTTTTTACTTTAATTATTGATGATAAATTCAGGCGATACAACTGAGCCATCAAAAAGGTATCAAAAGTATTGGTGCTTGGTCTTTACATCGGCTGTAAACTCAAGGGAAATTTGCAAAGAAAGCCAAAGTTTAGTAATTAAATCATTAAAAGGAGATGCGGAGCCATCTTGTAAGTGGTATTATGTAAATTTGTAAGTTGTAGTTAAAAAATTGTAAGTTGTAAAATTGGGGATTTCAACCATCCTGTCAAACTTGATTTAAAGTGGATAATTGACATCTCCACTCCCAATTTACGCTATTGGGTTTCGGGCTATCCTACTTCGCAGTAGTTTCGCACTTGCTCCCCTATCTCCTTTATTCATCTTTAAAATTAACAGTTTCTGTATGATTTTTTCTATGAATCTCTTGATTTAATTTCCTTAATTTTTTCAATAAATCTTCAAAGATTTGGTAAATATCGCTAAATTTTTGTTTGGGTTCTTTTATTATATCCCTTCCCTCTTTGTGTATAATTCTTACATATGCTGATTCGTTTAATTTATCACTTAATACATCAATATCTTTTATCAAATTTTTTCTAATCTCTAAGGCTTCTGATAGTGTTATTTCTCCTCCCTCATAATTTAATTTGGTATTTAAATTAACCAATTGTATCTCTTGATTTAATTTTACTCGTTTTGTTTGCAATTTCTGTAATTTTTCTTGAATTGATTTAATATCAAAATCCTTTGTGGGTTGAAGTTCATCTTCTTCTCTTGATAAAAATTCCCGCTTTCTGCTTTTTTCTCCAATTAGACTTTCTAATATTTTGGTATGTTTATCAAACTCCTCCCTTAATTCAATTGCTTCATAAATAAACAAATTATTTTTATTATCAGGCATTTTTATCATCTTTTATTATATATCATCCTTTATGATAAAGTCAAATCTTTTTTACAAGGATTTACCCTCTTTATTATTAGATTAAGTATGAGTCTTTTTTTAGTCTTTCCGCAACCCAAACTTTAATGATAGATTGACGAGGGATACCAAGACGCATGGCTTCTTTATCCAGGTAATGAATCATCCACTATTGACCCTTTTCTGCTTCTGGTTGGGTCGTCTTATCCTTGAAAGATCAAGGTGCTTAGGAATATCTTCTCCTTCATCAAACCTTTTGTCCAGTTCCTCAGCTTTCATATATTTGAACCTCCTCTTTACAAGATTGTCGCACTGATATAATCAGGACGTCCCACAGTGTTTGAGCTTCAACAAAATCTATACCATGTTTTTTCTTGTTACTTTCGCTTTTATTGGGATCAAATTCAAATTCCATACATATGTATTATACCTATTTGATATATAATGTCAATGTAAATTTTTGTTTGATGTTACTATATCAAAATGCAACACTTAATTACTAAATATACCAAAAAGCAATGAGTTTTCTAAAGTAATCTTTGGATTTAGATTTTTCATAAAGAATTTCTAAAATATCAAGATGTTATTTTTCAGTATTTTCGTACGTGTTTAGCTAATGCTTAATGTATCCTAAAGTTAGGAAAGAAGATATGGAAAATTCTAAATACATAAGCACGAAATTCTAAACAAATTCAAAGCACAAAATCCAAATGACCAAAACAATGGCCGATGTTTTTGGATTTTGAACATTTGGATTTTGATATTGTTTTAAGATTTCGGATTTTCAATTTCGGATTTATAAAGATTGATACTTTTTATGAGGAGCTAAACACATACCAAATTACGGGCCTGATGGTAAGATTGTAGGGCTGGAGGTGCTAAATGCAAGTATTGTTGGAGATGAGACATTAAAGAAGGTTATTGTAGAGGTTAGCTCTGTTCAATATATCACAGCTTAAATTGTTGATTACGATAGAGAATGGCAAGGATACCATTGGTATGGACTATGCCAAACTTGTAAGCCTTTTGGTTGAAACAATCAAAGAACTTAAGCCCTAACTTCCTATGTAAGTACTTTAATATCCCTTTATTCCTTTATTTTATACTCTTGTTACAGTTATATCAAAGGTTTTTGCTTTTTCTTATTCCCCTCTTTACCTCAAAGAGCTTATCCCTAAACAAAGCTGCCTTTTCGTATTCAAGGGTTTCTGCGGCTCTTTTCATTTGTTCTTCAAGGAATTCAATCATTGTCCAGGGGTCGCTTGATTCTATCCCAATCTCTATTTTTGGAACCCCTGCCTTTCTCTTTGTCTCAAGGTAATCTGATATATTCTTTTCTATTGTTTTTGGTGTAATATTGTTTATTCTGTTGTATTCTATCTGCCTTTTTCTCCTCCTTTCTGTCTCATCTATTGCCCTTTTCATAGAACCTGTTATTCTATCTGCATACATAATTACACATCCATCAACATTCCTTGCACACCTTCCAAATACCTGAATTAGGGATGTTGCTGACCTTAAGAATCCCTCCTTGTCTGCATCTAACACAGCAACCAGAGATACCTCTGGAAGGTCTAATCCCTCCCTTAATAGATTTATCCCAACAAGGCAATCAAAGTTTCCAAGCCTTAAATCCTGCAAAACCTCAACCCTCTTTAATGACTCTATATCAGAATGAAGGTAGCGAACCCTTAAGCCATTTCTTAAAAGATAATCTGCCAAATCCTCAGCCATCCTCTTTGTTAGGGTTGTAATTAAAACCCTCTGGTTCATATCTACTCTCTTTTTAATCTCCGTTATTAAATTTTCTATTTGATTTTCTTCACCCCTTACAAAAACCTCTGGGTCGACAATCCCTGTTGGTCTAACAATCTGTTCAACCACATTTTGACTTTTATTTAGCTCATAGAAATCTGGTGTTGCAGAAACATATATCTTTTGATTTGTTAATAAGAAAAATTCATCAAATCTTAATGGCCTATTGTCATATGCAGATGGAAGCCTAAATCCATAGTCAACAAGGGCTTTTTTTCTTGCCTTGTCTCCCTCATACATCCCCCTGATTTGGGGTATTGTTACATGTGATTCATCAATGATTGTAAGGAAATCATCTGGAAAATAATCAATAAGGGTATATGGCCTCTCCCCTGGTCTTCTTTGTGAAAGGTGCCTTGAATAATTTTCAATCCCATGGCAATAGCCGGTTGTTGTAAGCATCTCCATATCAAACCTTGTCCTTTCTTCTATTCTCTGTGCCTCAATGAGCTTTCCATTATCCCTAAAATACTTTATCCTTTCAATAAGCTCCTCCTCTATAGACCTTAATGCGCTTCTTAATCTCTCTTGGTTGGTAAGAAAATGCTTTGCAGGGTAGATAACAATAACATCTGTTTCCCTTTTCTCCTTTGTTAAGGGGTCAATAATTAAAATCCTCTCTATACAATCGCCAAAAAGAGAAAGTCTTATTATCTCCTCTCCTGTAGAGGGCAATATATCAATTGTCTCACCTTTTACCCTGAATTCCCCCCTTTCTGACGATGTAGGATTCCTTCTATATTGAAGCCTTGTCATCTCTAAAAGAAAACCATCTCTATCTATTTCATCGCCAACTGAGAGCCTAATTATGGATTCATGCCAATCAGATGGTGAGCCAAGGTTATAAATGCAGGACAGAGGCAACAACAATTACATCCTTTCTTGTCATTAAAGAGGATGGTAACTATTCACCCTATAGGGAAATAAGGAATGTATATGTTTAGATAATGTTAAGGAAAATAATGAAGCCAAAGAATAAAAATCCCAATGTCCAAATCCCAATGACAAATGAAATCCCAATGTC
>JBFMDZ010000135.1 GCA_040753555.1 bacterium | reverse complement strand
GGTTATTCCCTGGTTTATGTGATTATCCTCTAATAGTTCAATCTCTATATTCTCTGCCTCGGTTTCTCCGATGTTCATAATATTTGCCATAATGATTACTCCCTCATCTACATTTGGATTATCCTTGCTAAAGGTAATATAGCCTGTAAGGTCAGCCAGGGTTCTTACAGTAAGATTGGTGGTTTTGGTGTTGTTTGTTTCGTTTTTTTCGTTTATAAGGTTATTTGGGTCTAACTCTGCTGTAATCTTATGGGTTCCTGAGGTAAAGGTGGCAATTATGGTTATGGTTGATGTAGAGTCAGGGGAAAGAGGCTTAAGGCTTAAGGCTTCTGGCTGAAAGCTGAATGCTATTGTGGTTGTTCCAGATATGCTTCCTCCAATATTCTCAATAATGGCAGTAATTGTGGTTGTTTCTCCCTCTAAGGGAACTTGGGGGTCAAAGAGGATTTCTGAAACAATTAAGTCTGGTGCTGCATCCTTGATTGCCCTTAAGCATAAGGCTGTGGTAAATGGGTCATTATCCCAGGAGCCATTGGGTTGTTGGTTGTTCAAAATATATTCTAAATCCGCAATCTGCAATCCAAAATCCGCAATTGCTGAATAGGCAAGGGCTTTTTCCCACAGGGTTTCTGGATTTTGGGTGATCAGCCAATCTGATGCCTTTGTAATTGCCTCTTCAAGATAATATTCTCTCCTGTATTGGTTTAGGGTAAGTAAGACAAGGGATGTGAGATATACATTGCTTTCATCAAATCCAAATCCTCCATCTTCGTTCTGATTTGATATAAGATACCAGAGGGCAGATTCAATAATTGTGGTATCAGAATAGTTGGCTGATTTGAGGGCAAAGAGGGAAAGGAGGGTATCCAAACAATCGCTTTCATAGCCAAGGGCTATTCCCCAACCCCCATCTTCATTCTGGGATAATGTTAATGTGCCAATAAGGGCTGTTGTATCAGAGCCAGCTAATGCTAAAGATAAAATCTTCCTTGAGAGATGGTCTGTATTCTCTCCGGGCTGCTCTGTAATCCATTGGATGGCTTTAGGGTTGGCTGTGCCAAGGTAATGGAAGGTGTCAGAGACTGCACAGGTATCAATCAAGGGTGCGTAATCTGGATTTCCCCAAGTTCCATCTGGATTCTGGTTGGTGTTTAACCAGAATAGCCCTTTTGTAATAGTTGGTTCCTGGGAAAACCCAAATCTAGCCATCACCAGAAACCCTAAAAACAACAATAATATCTTTTTCTTCATTCTTGACCTCCTTAATAAAGTTTTATATTCAACTTATTACAGATAATTTCATAGCTTGCTACTAATATTATAGTAAAAACAATGGATTCAATAAATCTAATGTAAGTGGTCTTTTTGCCCTTGGGTCGGAAATAAAGTTCTTGTCCTTCCGGTGGGAAGTTTCGCCAAAGTAAAAATTCTGCTCCTATCCATCCTACCATAAGAATAAAAATGGCAAGTGCTGAACTATCGAAAGAAAAGTATGCAAGGTGAGATATGAGTATTGATGGGGCAAGAGATTTACTTACAATTATAAATTTTTGTTTTAAAGTTGGTAATAAATTTTTTATTTCTTTTCTTCTTTTATCAAAAGCCCGATAGGCACGATATTCTAAGACAGCGATAAGTAGTAAGGAAAAAAGGATAAGTAGCCGAGGTAAAAAATCAAAAAAATCTCTTATTGATAAATAAGAAATATATAAAGAAAGTAAACCTACTACTAAAATTTCTGGAATCCTCGTTATTCTAAAGTAAAGATAGAAAAAATATAAACTTCCAATTAATTCTGATATTGATAAGCCTAACATAGTAATTTTCTCCTATTAAATCTATTAAATAATGAGTGGCTTTTTTCTTCCTCTCCCTTTTCAATATACCAATCTAAAATATGAGAGATTATTTCATATATTATCTCAATAGTGAGACCAAGAACGATAGCGAACCTCAAGCTACTATATTCCCAAGCCGCTACAAGAATCTTAATTAAGAATGCTTCTATCCGAATAAATTCCTGAGTGTTTTTATCTACTTTCCCAACATAATCAAAAATCAACATCCATACCTGAGTCCATATAAGAAGAAAACCTGATAACATAAGTTGGAAACCTAATGGTGGGCAAATTAAGGATATAAGCAAAAACCACATTCCTAATTCTCCCAAAAGCAATGTTCCTCCCGCCATCCCTCCACTTATTAGATACCCTGCTGCTCCTGTTTCTGGGTCCATCACGATATAACCTACACCATTCCAGTTAGCATAGGTAATCTCTGTTTTGGAGATTGTAACTATTTTGCCAGAATTGACAGCATTTTGAATTTTCTTTGGTAATCCTTTCATTTTAATAAACCACACCTAGCTTTTCGCAAACAACAACATATCCTATTACCAAAATTCCAGTAAAAACAAGGGTTTCAATAAATCTAATATATGTGGCCTTTTTGCCTATAGGTCGAAAATAAAGCTCTTGAAGTTCAGAAGCAAGCAAATTCCAGAATCGAAATAACATCCATAAGATTCCAATAAAAATGGTTAAATTGGCAAATAGCCTATTAGAAAAGAAATGAAAAATGAAGAATAATGGGATTATCACCAAGAAGGGCTTAACCAAAATTTGTAAAAGTAAAAATCTTTTTGGAGGAAGTAAATGTTTCTTTTCTTTATATTTTATTTTGAATTTTTTCTCTATCGGATACATTAAAATTATTATTATTATCAATCCAACATTTATAAGTATGGAAAGAGGAGGTTTTAATTCTAAGACTACATTAAAAAGAAAAATGTTAAGTATGCTCAATCCAATTACTCCAGGAATTTTTAACAATCTTAAATATATCCAAAGAAAATAAATTGGAAAGATTACAAAAAGTGGTGCCAAAAAACTCATGCAAACCTCCTTTTTTGATAAAATAGTTTATTTTCAGTTTTTTCTGGTTTCTTTTCTGTATACTCAATAAACCATTCACAAAACTCATAAGCTATATAAAGTAAACAGGCAATTGCTATACCTAGCATTGGAAAAGTACAAGTTATAAGTGCATCCATCATATATGCTACAGTTTCAATTATCTCAGCTATATGAAACACCAATTCTCGCTTTTCCTTTGGCAACGTCTCAATCCACATCAAAAACCCTGTCCATAGAAAAAGAATTCCCTCCATAAGAAGCTGAAAACCCAATTGAAAGGCATATGGTGAAAGAATAAGGGCTATAAGTATAAAGGCTAAACCTATACTCATTACCAATGTTCCTCCCGCCATTCCTCCAGTTATCAGATACCCTGCTGCTCCTGTTTCTGGGTCCATCACGATATAACCTACACCTGCCCATCCTGCGTAAGTAATCTCTGTCTTGGAGATGGTTACTACCTTCCTAGCATTAACCGAGTTTTGAATGTCAGCCTTTACAGCTTGGGAGACTTGAAGATTGGGAAGAATATCTGAGATATTATCTTTGTTTATGGTATATATGGGTATTCCTAAATCATTTGCTACCTTTAATGCCTTTACAGCAGAGATTCCATAAGCAGGCTTTTCTTTTGTGCTAAATATTTGCTCTAATACACCATGTTCTAATCCAGAGCCTATCATCCCTGATAGGATTACATAATTCTTTTCCTTTGTTTTATCTTGGGTTTTTGAAAGGACTACCTCTATGTCTCTATCTACATCGATGGCTATTCCAGAAAAACTTGCCGAGATAGGGGTAGACCAGAGATAGGAAATATTTAGACCAAAGGAGGTTATCGCCTCAGAGGGAAGCCTTAAATTTCTAATATTTAGCTTATTGGCGATTACTTTATTAAAGGTATCAAGCTGATAGAAATAGCCTATGGCTGTGGTATATAAAAATTCTCCAATAAGGTCATCCTTAGTTAATTCTTCGGTTTGCTTTGTCTCAAGTAAATCTTTTATTGCTTTTACCCTTTCTTGCCTTTTTTGAATAATCTCGGTTGAGATTCTTCCTATATCCAATCCAATAGCATAAAATTCACCAGCAATAATATCATTGGTTATTCTATCGCTTGTTCCTCTTGGGTCTATAAAATCCATAGTAAATGTTTGGTCTTGACCCATTTGTATCTCATTTCCCGTTGCCTTTATTGTTCCTTCTACCCTTAATTCTGGCTTAAGGTTGATTAGGTAAGCTGGGAGATTAGTTGGAAATTCATCGGGCTGAATGGGTGAGCCATCAGGATGGGGTTTGGGAAGGTATGAGTTTATAATGGCTTCATCATTAGGGGTTGAAGGGATGTAGGATAAAGTAATTCTTTTTCCTACCAATTCTGGAAGAGAGGCGGTATAGTTTATCCCATCAGAGACACTAAATTGAATCTTATGCCTTAAGGAAGGAGAAATCTCTGAATATCTGCTTTGGGTTAATATGGTCTTGTAAGGAAGGCTTAAGGGAAAAATTCCAAGTTTATGAGCCTTTATTGTTTTTGTTCCCATGAGGGAGTCAATGGTTATTTCTGGATGGGCTTTAAGGTAATTGTCTACATTGGTTTTGTATTCATCCATCCTTTGTTGGATTATGTTATACGGGATATTTTGAACATAACCCTCGCTTTCATTGATTGTAGAAGAACCCTCAATCTCTTTTACAAAGGATTCTCCATCAAAAGGAACTAAAGAACCAAGCTCTATTCCTTCAATATAGCTATATTCCTTGAAAGAAGGATCTAAGGGAAGCCATATTTTGTAAGATGCACTTTGCCTTGCTCCTCTGTATTGGTCGTAGGTAACATAAGCTTCAACCCAGCAATGTTCTATTCTGATCTTTTTCACTCCACTGCCATAAACAATAATCTTGGTTGGAATACCATTGCCAGCAAGGAGATTAGCGGCTACTTGAGAGTCTTTTACACCCACCCAGTTCATTGCTTTTTCTATGGGTATTTCTATTGTTCCATAAACATACCTGGCTGGGATATTTGCGGCTCGGTATAGAGCAATTAAAAGGCTTGCTAGGTCAAAGTCATTACCTGCCTTTTCCCAGAGGGTTTGTTGGCTTCCCTTTAGAGAGCCATAGTATGGCTCATAGTCAAAGTTGTTTCTCACATATTCGTAGATCAGGACAGGATTGGATTTTAAGGTTTCAGTAGCAAGTCTTTTTATCTCATCGGTTATTTGAACATCTATGGTTTCTTTGAGATAATCTTCTGTGCTTACAGCTGATAGCTTACGGCTTACAGCTTCTTTCGTCCTTGGCTCTTTAGGCTTTATTTGCGGTGCTAATCTATGAGGTAGCTTATTTGGGTCAAGTGGTCTTGGCTTCTCTTTGTATTGGGCTTTTTCTAGGAATTCCTTTAATACCCTTGTATCCTTTGTCTTTATTGAGGAATCAAGATTTTCCTTTAGCTTTTTGTAATTCTCATTGTATTGCTTAACAAAGTCATAGTGTCTTTGAAGGATTTTATCAGGTAATTTCTTTTGCTTGAGGAATTCCTCGGTCTCTTTGAATTCCTTCTCTAGCTTTTGGTTAATCTTTAGAAGCTCATCCTGCTTCTTGCTTAAGACATTGGCTGAGAATGTCTTGGTTTTTGTTTCGCTAAGGCTTTCCTCTAAAGACAAAATTGCCTTTTCCCATTCTTCGGCTGATGTCTGTCTTCTGTCTTCTGTTGTCTGTCCTCTGTCATTGCTTAAAACCTGTGCATAAAGATTTCCTCCACATACTTGAAACCCAAAGGTTAACAGAACCACCCAGGCTGTAATTCTATAAATTCTTTTCATCTCTTTTTCGCCTCCTTTTTTCTTTCATAATTTAAGTTTAATATGCCCTTTGTAAAAAGTCAAATAAAATTTGTATCTATTCAGTTCTATTTTTGACAGGATGAACAGGATTGACAGGATTAAATTTATCTTGTTCATCATAAATTATAAGAACGATGAATATTCCGACAATTCCCTCGCCTTTCGCTTTACTTCAAC
>JBFMDZ010000134.1 GCA_040753555.1 bacterium | reverse complement strand
CCATCTTTTACCCTATTCTTTAGGGTAGATGTAGCTTGGGTTGGCCAATTCCCTGGTTGTAGCTTATCTTCTATTGGACAAAGAAGGTTTTGGTCATAGGTTAGGTGAATCTCTCCACAAAGGCTATTCTTTGCCAGAGAGATAAGAATATTTAGGGTAATAACATCCCCTGGCTTTGCATTCTCAATTAAGCTTGGGGAAAACCCCAAGGCTATATTCCCCGATGATTTTGCTTTAATTGCCCTTATTCCCCTTCCTGTTGTTGTTTGTGTTTCTCCAAAGTTATCCCTAAAGATCATAAAGTCCCAGATGTCAATTACACCATCCTGGTTAAAATCACAATTTGGATTGTAAGTTTCTGAGCCAATACTTGAGCCAAGGGAATCTGCCAAGGGTGGCCAATCTAAGATGTTTATTTGTCCATCTCCATTTGGGTCACCTGCAATTAAGGTAATTGTTCCAATGTCTGTTGTATCGTTAAATTGTGTCTTGGTTATTAAACAATCGGTCTTAGTAGCGGGTGTTGCCCCTGGATAGGTAAAGGCTAGGGTATAGGTTCCTACTGGAATATTGCTAAAGATAAATTCTGAATTAGCATTTGTTGTTTTGGTTTCTCCTGTTTCAACCAATCTTACTAATATTCCTGCTTGTCTTTGTGCCTCTGTCCCTCTATCAATCAGACAGGTTCCAGAGATAGAGCCAAACCTTCTTAAGGAATATGCCTTGAAGATTACAGGTGAGCCAGAAAGGGATGTATTTCTTGCTTCAATGGTATAGGTTCCTGGTGGCTCTGTTCCTAATGTAAGATAGGTTGCCGATGTTCCATTTATGTTTGTTAGGGTTTGTGTAGCTGATAGGCTAAATCCAGATGCACCACTTGGATTTTCTGTAATTAGCCAATCTATCAAGACATCATTGCAAGGGTTATGATAAAAATCTTCTACCTTACAAACAAATGGGTCTGCTAATGTTTCTTGGCAATTTTGGGTTTGGTTATTGCCTGATACATAAAGAAGGTCAGTAGGTGTCCCTGGGGTTATTACTACGCTTGTTGTTCCAATTAACCCTAAAAATTCACCTTGGATGGTGTATGTTCCAATATAATGTGCCTCAAAGGAATTAGCTGTAAAAGAGCCTCCACCCGATGTTGTCCAGGTGGTTGAGCCGGTAACATCAATGCTTCCTGCCCCACATTGGGCAAAACAAGAAAAGCTCTCCCTTTCTCCTGCTTTAATCGTTTTATTTTCTGGATAAACCCTAATTGATTCTGCAATATAAAATAACCCTTCATCCTTATTAAAGGGAATAGATTGGCTCATTGCATTTGCCAGAACCGTATTATTCCCAAATTTTAAGCTTGATGTTCCAGCTTCTTTTCCTTTAAAGCGAGCTGAGAATAAAATACCAGAGCCAGAAGCTGATCCAGTGAATAATCCAGCAAAGCAATAGATACAACCTGATGTATTTGTATTATAGCTATTCATTGCCGAAGGAGGGAAAGAGCCAGGGGTAATATTTCTAACCTCTAATACACCTGGATTAAACAAAAGATAAACCTGAGCCGCAGCAAGCTCTCTTACATCATCAATTTTAACATCCACATTAAACTCATCATTCTTTGCAATGATTTTAGATTGGGGAATGACCCTTAAGAAGGTGGGAGGAGGGAGTTCATATGCACCCATATCAACAATAGCAATGCCATCTGAATTTCCATCCATTATCCTTGGTTTGCCGTCTTTATCGGTTGATGAAATCGCTGGGGCTGTGTTTGAACCAGCATCTATGCAAGGGGAGGAAGGTAGGAGGTGGAAGGTAGAAGGTAGAAATTGGGGGTCAACACAGATATCATGGCTCAAATGGCTGCAATTATAGTAATTATTGTTACCATTTAGGCCATTACTCCAGATACAGTTATAGTCGATGGTAGGGTTACCAGAACTATAGGAATCATCGTTGTAAATACCATAATAACTTGTACTTGTTGTTCCATTTTCAGTGATTATGTTGTTTGTGATGATAGGTGAAGAGCTATCGCACCATATGCCATACCTATTTCCTGTTAGTGTATTGTTTGTGATAAAGGAGTTGGCCGAACACCAAATACCATGTTCACTTCCTGTTATTATGTTGTTTGTGATGGTAGAGAAATTGGGGCAATAGATATTTACAATATCATTCCCTGTTATTATATTGTTTGTAATAGTGGAATTGGAACACGAAATACCATACTTATTCCCTGTTACTGTGTTGTTAATGACCAGGGAACTAGAACATTCGATGCCCCACTCGCTGTTTCCTATTATTGTGTTATTGGTGATGGTGGAGTTGCCGCATAAGATACCATCTTTATTCCCTATTATTGTGTTATTAGTGATAATTGGATTTGCACCACTATGGCAGTATATCCCTCTACTTGTTGCTCCAGTAATCCTAAATCCAGAGATAGATATTCCACTTCCACTAAATGTAACAGCATCTTGACTTGATACATTTATAATTGTTGTTCCACTTCCTTTTCCAACCAATGTAATCTGTTTAGTAATATAGACTGGCTGGGTATAAGTTCCTGAAGCAACCGAAACCGTTCCTTCCTCTGGACAAGCCTCTACCCCCTCTTGAATAGTGTTATAAGGATACTCCAATGTTCCATTCTCTGTACCTGATGTGTTATTATCATCAACATAGATAAAGCATGGAGAAATGGTTATCCAAGAATCATAATCAACCCAATTACTTACCCTATCTCCCCGACCAGATGGATTGGTATCTGGATGGTATGGACCGCTATTTGTGCTCCACCAATTATATTCAGCATCAAGGGTTAATGCGTCAACATTATAGATACCATAGCCATAATCCTTTCCACCATTATAATCCCTATTATTGTAAATATGATTGTTGTTGGCAGATATGTTTGAGGTGCCAGTAGTATATATCCCACATCCTAGGCCCGCATTATATCCTCCACGATTTTCTTTGATAGTGTTCTTTGCAACAACAATTCCATCACACAAAGAGAAATATATCCCCGCACCTATACCGCCTCTCCCATTACCACCATTATAACCAGCTGATCCACCCATTCCACCATAATTGTCTGAGATTGTATTATCTGTAATGCTACCATTATCAGTCTGGTGGAGATATATCCCTGCGGCTGTTTCGCCGTCATCACCTTGATGTTCATTAGTAGAACTTGTATGGCCATTTTCGCCAATTCCACCAGCAATAGAGTTATTTCTAATAATGAAGTTTTGGCAGTTGATTAGGACAATCCTTCCCAAGTTTGTTGCCCCTGCACCATTTGTGGTTAAAGTTTGATTTTCAATTATGATTAGTGTTGTTGTTCCATAGCAATAAAAAACAGGTTCATTATTATAGGTATTCAGAGAATCAACCCTGTCGTCATAGCTGTTTGGATCGATATATATCCCATATGCGTTTCCTGGCCTACCATGATGTGGCCCCCAGAGGGGCTGATCACCCTCTTGTCCATAAACGCCTGCATGATTTTCTGAAATACTATTATTTGAAATACTATTATCCACGGATGAAACAAGGTGTATTCCCGTTCCCAAACCACCCCTTCCACCTGAACCATGTATATAGCCTTTTCCTCCTTCGCCTCCTGTGTTTTGCGAAATAGGATTTTGAGAGACGAAATTGTTAGCAGAAAAGTAAAGATATACCCCACAGCCTACGCCACCTGGACCTCCTGTAGAATCCCAATAACCACCATCTCCTCCTTGGCCTCCGGTGTTCTGTGAGATCATATTTTCTGAGAAGATGTTATTGGTTGAAGAATAAAGATATATTCCACACCCTACACCACCTAAAGCTCCTCTGCTACCATAACCATCTCCTCCTCGGCCTCCGGTGTTCTGTGAGATCATATTTTCTGAAATAATGTTATTGGCCGAAGAATAAAGATATATTCCACACCCTATTCCACCTACACCAGCTGGACTGTTTACATGCCCACTACTCCCTCCACGACCTCCTGTATTAGATGATATGGTATTATCTGAAATGGTATTTGTTCCTGATTGATAAAGATATATTCCGCAACCTATTCCGCCTTGACCTGTATTATTTCCACCATTTCCACCCGTATTGTTGAATATGGTATTTGTGCCAATAATGTTGTTGTTTGAACCAAAGAGATATATCCCACAGCCTGCTTCTCCTGGCTGACCAGGATAACCGTCTGCTCCATTGTTTCCCTTATATCCTCCTTAATTTTAATTTTCCATTTTTTTTAACATAGTAAAATTTTACATTGATTTTTTTTTTTTGTCAAGTATAATTTTTTTGTGAAAAAAATAAAAAAGAAGAAGCAAGAAACAAAAGGAATGTTTAAAATTGCCTTCTTAAAGATTTACGACTTTTTAAAAAAGGAGTTTTGCGAAAAATGGCTATTTTATTTTACTTTTTTATTTTCTATCTTAACAATCTTTCTGTTTATGAAAGGTGAGTTAATGTGTCCTGATGGAGTGGGATACTATGTCTATATCCAATCTTTAATCTTGGACAGAGATTTTTCATTTTTGAACAATCTGGAGTCTCTTGGTGTCTCACATCAATTTGGATGGTTTTCTCCTATCCATAATAACTATATTTCCAACCCATTTGCTATGGGAACTGGCGTTGCTTGGATTCCGTTCTTTCTTTTAGCACATCTTATAACATTAATTGCCAATATTCTTGTGGTAAAAGCAGGCTTTACTTTCCATACCGATGGCACTTCTTACATCTATGTTGCTATTCTTTCTCTTGGAAGTTGCTTTTATGGCTTGCTTGCTTTATTCTTATCCTTTAAGGTAGCCAAAAGGTTCTTTTCATCCGAAGATTCTTTTTTAGCCATGCTTGCAATCTGGACTACCTCGCCTTTTGTCTTTAACTTCTACTGGATGCCGACCCATTCCCATCTTATAGACAGTTTTGCAATAGCCTTATTTCTTTTCTTATGGATTGGTTCTAAAGATAAAGATGGGCTATTTTGGTGGTTCTGCTATGGATTAGCCTTTGGCTTTGCTACTTTAGTTAGATGGCAAAATCTCTTATTTGGGATTCTCCTTTTGATTCCTCCAAGAAAGCTTGTTATCCCTTATATTCTCTTTCTTTTTGGTGCTTTCCTTACCTTTCTTCCCCAATTGGTTGTATGGAAGATAATCTATGGAAAATTTATCCTTATTCCCCAAGGAAAAGAGTTTATGCAATGGACAAATCCAGAGATTTTAAAATTCTTATTCTCCTCATGGCATGGGCTTTATTCCTGGACACCCATTATTTTCTTTTCTACATTAGGTCTTTTCTGGTTCTATAAGAAGAATAAAAGAATATCTGCTTGTTTTTTAATAGCTTTCTTACTTCAAGTTTATGTAAATTCTTGTGTTTCTGACTGGTGGGCTGGAACCTCATTTGGCGCAAGAAGAATAACAGGTCTTACATTTGTTTTTCTCCTTGGATTAGCAAGCTTCTTTTCTTTTTTGGGGAAAAGGAGACTGCTTAAATATTTAATTTTAGCATTCTGTGTCTTTTGGACAGAGACATTAATTATTTCTATGCTGTCCTCTCCTGATCTTCTTACTGAATATCGTTCTTATTCTGATCTTATAAAGATTCAGATAAATACCTTTTTTAATCTCAAAAGTTTTCTTCCTATGCTTGTAAAATATGGCCCATTGATAATGCTCAATAGGTATCATCAGATTAATACCTTTGCCTTTTTTGCTATTAAGATTATCTATTTCTTTATGGGAATAGTTTTTTTTCTTATTTTAAGAATAAGCTATGGGATTATTATAAAAAGCAAACAAAGTTGATTGCATATTCATCCTGAAGGCAATGTTTCCAATAGGGATTAAGGTGATAAAGACCTTACCCAGCAAGGTATAAAGAGGATAGCCCGGAGGATGGGCAATGCCTAATGTCCAGGTACAGGTTATTAGCTCACCAGAATCATGAAACCCAACAGTTGGCGTTAAGGTATGCAAATAAACCCCAAATGAAATAAAAAAAACAAGAA
>JBFMDZ010000133.1 GCA_040753555.1 bacterium | reverse complement strand
GGACATTGGGATTTCATTTGTCATTGGGATTTGGACATTGGGATTTTTATTCTTTGGCTTCATTATTTTCCTTAACATTATCTAAACATATACATTCCTTATTTCCCTATAGGGTGAATAGTTACTATTTTTTAATTTATTTCCCCTTAATAGATAAAGCCCATTATCATAAGTTCCAATAACAGGCTCTTTACCTAAAATGGAGATTGCTGTTATCCTTTTAAAATCGCCAATTTTTAAAAAGCCCTTTCCATCAAATCTTATAAGACCTTTTTCGGTTCCAATATAAAGCCCATCTTTTGTTGGAAGGAATGAGGTTGTCTTGCAGAGATCAGGGTCTTCAAATAGATAATGGGTAAATCTATCTCCATAGAGGCTCATTATGCCTCTTGTTGTAAAACCAATATATAGCCTATTTTCAAAGATGGCAAGAGATGTAATGTTATTCTCAATTATGCCATCTAAATGGGTTATCTTTCTCAATAGGTTAAGATTTCTATCATAAACCTTAAGCCCACCTGATGTAGCAAGATAATACCTACCCTCAAAAAATGCTAAATCTCGTGTATCATTGCTATTTAAGAAAACTTCCCAATCCCTAAAAGAATCCTTGCTAAGGGGAATAGAACTTATAGAATATCTAATTTCACCTTCTTTTTTCTCCCTCTCAAGTTTGATAAACCTATCAACAGGCAGGAATGAGCTTTTATAGACAAAATAAACAAAGGCTAAAAACCCAATAATAAATATTACAAAAAGCCTTTTCATTCATATTTAAAGATAGCATAGGATAAAATGTTTGGTCAAGATTTTTTGCAAAAATCCCCTATTTTTGTTATAATTAGATTATGCCGGTTCGCTCTGATCTTCATAAAATCCTTCTCATTGGCTCTGGTCCAATTATCATTGGCCAGGCTTGTGAATTTGATTATTCTGGAACACAGGCTTGTAGGGCATTAAGGGATGAGGGATATGAGGTTATTCTTGTCAATTCAAACCCTGCAACAATAATGACAGACCCAAACACAGCAGATAGGGTTTATATTGAGCCATTAACCGTTGATTTCCTGGAGGAGATAATCAAAAAAGAGCATCCTAATGCCTTATTGCCAACCATTGGTGGTCAAACAGCCCTTAATCTTTCATCCCTCCTTTATGAGGCTGGAATTTTAGAAAGATACAATGTCCGAATGATAGGAGCAAATTATGAGGCTATTAAAAGAGCAGAGGATAGATTATGTTTTAGAAAGGCAATGTCTGAAATTGGTTTAGATATACCAAAGGGTATAGTTGTAAAGAGCCTAAAAGAGGCAAGGAAGGCAATAAAAGAAATTGGATTTCCCTGTGTCATAAGGCCATCATATACATTGGGTGGAATAGGTGGTGGAATAGCGGGAACTCAAAGGAATTTTGAGGAAATGGTAAAACAGGGGCTTCATGAAAGTATGATAGGTGAGGTTTTATTGGAGGAATCCCTTGAGGGATGGAAGGAGTATGAGCTTGAGGTAATGAGAGACTTAAAGGATAATGTTGTGATTATTTGCTCTATTGAAAACCTTGACCCAATGGGAATCCATACCGGTGATTCAATAACCGTTGCTCCGATTCAAACATTGACCGACAAGGAATACCAAATAATGCGCGATGCAGCAATTTCTGCTATAAGAAAAATAGGTGTTGAAACAGGTGGTTCAAATGTCCAATTTGCTGTTTGTCCAAAGAGTGGAAGGATGGTTATAATTGAGATAAACCCAAGGGTTTCAAGGTCTTCTGCTTTAGCTTCAAAGGCAACAGGGTTTCCTATTGCAAAGATTGCTGCAAAGCTTGCGATTGGAAAAACCCTTGATGATATACCAAATGATATAACAAAAAAGACACCCGCGTCATTTGAACCAACAATAGATTATTGCGTTGTTAAGATTCCAAGGTTCACATTTGAGAAATTTAAAGATGCAAACCCAATCCTTACAACATCAATGAAATCTGTTGGTGAGATTATGAGCATAGGAAGGACATTTAAGGAGGCATTACAAAAGGGTATAAGGAGCCTTGAAATGGATATGTATGGGCTTTATTTAGATGATTCTAATATGGGGCTTATCCCAGGTCTTTTTGCTCCTAATCAAGATAGGTTATTTTATATCTATAAGGCAATAAAAAAGGGAATAAAGATTAGCGAAATCCATAGATGGACAAAGATAGACCCCTGGTTTTTAAGAAACATAAAGGAGATTGTAAAGATGGAAGATGAAATTAGGAATTTCGGATTTCGGATTTCGGATTTCAGATTTTTAAAAAGGGCAAAGGAATATGGGTTTTCAGATAAAGAAATCGGAAGGATAATTGGTAAGGATGAAAGATATGTAAAAGAGATGAGAAAGTCTCTTGGGATAAACCCAGTATTTAAATCTGTTGATACCTGTGCAGGAGAGTTTGAAGCAGAAACACCATATTACTATTCAACATATGATGAGGAGGATGAGGTTTCTGTATCAAATAGGAAAAATGTTATTATTTTAGGCTCTGGTCCAAATAGGATAGGCCAGGGCATAGAGTTTGATTATTGTTGTTGTCAGGGCGTGTTTGCTTTAAGGGAGGAAGGGTATGAAGCGATTATGGTAAATTGCAACCCGGAGACTGTATCTACGGATTACGATATATCCGATAGGCTATATTTTGAGCCAATGACCTATGAGGATGTAATGAATATCATAGAAAAGGAAAATCCTTTGGGTATCATCCTCCAGCTTGGAGGACAAACACCCCTAAAGCTTGCTATACCACTTAAAAATGCAGGTGTTAAAATATTAGGAACATCCGTTGATTCCATTGATATTGCAGAGGATAGGGAGAGGTTTTCAGAGCTTGTAAAATCCCTTTCTTTAAAACAACCCCCAAATGGTTATGCCAAATCTATTGAAGATGCAAAAACAATCGCAAAAAAACTTGGTTTTCCTGTCCTTCTTCGTCCATCCTATGTATTAGGTGGCAGGGCAATGGAGATTGCATATGATGAGGATGATGTTAAAGGCTACATTGAAAAGGCAATTAAGGTATCTTCTTCTCGGCCTATCCTTATTGATAAATTCCTTGAAGATGCAATAGAGGTTGATGTAGATGCAATATCTGATGGAAATAGCGTTGTAATTGGTGGTGTTATGGAGCATATTGAAAGGGCTGGAATTCATTCTGGAGATTCTGCAATGGTTCTTCCTCCACATACATTAAAAAAAGAAATTATTGAAGAAATTAAGGAAAATACAAAGAGGATTGCCCTATCCCTTAATGTTATTGGGCTTATTAACATTCAATTTGCTGTAAAGGAAGAAGAGATTTATATTTTAGAGGTAAATCCAAGGGCATCAAGGACAATTCCATTTATCAGCAAGGCTATAGGTGTATCTTTGGCAAGCCTTGCTGTAAAGGTTATGCTTGGAAAAAGCCTTAAAGAGCTTGGCTTTATAGATGAAATTATACCTTCTTACTTTGCTGTAAAGGAATCTGTTTTTCCATTTACAAGGTTTTATGGAACAGATTGCATACTAGGCCCTGAGATGAAGTCAACGGGTGAGGTTATGGGTATTGCAGATAGCTTTTCCTGTGCATATGCAAAGAGTCAAATTGCCGCAGGACAAATTATGCCCGAATCTGGCAGGGTTTTTGTAAGTGTCCCTGATAGGGAAAAGCCAAATATATTAAAAACCTCCAGGCTATTTTTAGAGCTAGGGTTTAGCATTATTGCAACAAGAAATACAGGTGATTTCCTAGAAAAAAATGGCATTTTTGTAGAAAAGATCTTTAAGGTAGGAGAGGGAAAGCCAGATATCGTTGATATGATGAGGAAGGGCTTAATTTCTTTGGTTATAAATATACCATCTGGTAAAAAAGCACATAAAGATGAGGTAAAAATAAGAACAACAGCCCTTTCCCTTTCAATACCTATTGTTACAACATCTGATGGAGCATTGGCAACAGCCTCTGGAATATTGGCTTTAAAGAAGGAAAAAAGGGATGTGAAATCTATTCAGGAATACCATTCTATAATTCTTAAAAGACAAAAATAACAGGGATTTTTGTAAGAAATCCCAAAAGGATTCCGCATCCTAAAAGGCTTAATATAATATCAAAAGAGAAAAAGGCTATTTCAAAGGAAGAGGAAATCCCACTATTTACAAAAAGTGTATATCCTAGAAAAAGAAAAATAAGGGCAATTAAAGAGCTAAAAAGCCCATTAACCATAGAAGATATAAGGGAAGAAAGAAAAAGAGACCACTTTGTCCTTCCAGAAAGGTATAAAATTTCTCTCTCTTCTTTATAGAGCTTTGCATCAATCAAGGAAAGAAAAACAAGGATAATAATTAGACAAAGGGAATAAATTCCGCAAATCCAAAGGAAAACCTTTAAAAACCTATTCTTCATCTTTGACAAAAATTCAACATCTTCTTTTGAATAGCTTATCTTTTCAATGCCTTCTATAGATGAAAGAAAAGAGATAAGTTTATCAAAATCGGCCTTTTCTATCTTTTCAGAAAGCCTTATCTTTAATGAAGAAGGGATGGGGTTTTTGTCCAAAATATTGACTACCTCATTTGAAACAAGCCCCTTTAATGCCTCCTCCTTTGATTGATATTTAATTTCAATTCCTTTCCTTGCCATATTTATCCTTTTCATAAGAGCAGGAAGGGAAGACAAAGAAACCCCATCTTTTAAATAGGCGCTTATCTCTATTTTGTTATAAAGGAAGCTTATACAGGGAGAGATGTTGAATAAAGAAAGAAAAAGAGAGAAGAGAAAGAAAAACAATATCCCTTGTATCAAAATATAGCCTAATTTCATTTGTTTAATAATAACAAATTCTTTTATTTTTAGTCAAGAATAGATTGACAAAATGTCCCTAAAGGAGCATAATTCCCCGTATGAATAAGGATGAAATAAGAAAAAACATCACGAAGATTAGGGATAGCCAATCTAGTGAAGAAATCCTTGAAAAAAGCAAAAAAATAAAAGAAAAGATATTTTCATTACCAGAGTTTAAAGAGACCCCTAATGTGCTTTTTTATTATTCGTTCGGCTCTGAGGTAAGAACAGATATAATGATTTTAGAATGTAAAAAAAGGATATTTCTTCCAAAGGTATCTGGAGAAAAACTTGAAATATTTGAAATAAAAAGCCTTGATGAGGTAAAACCAGGCTATTGTGGAATCCTTGAGCCTATTACTAAAAACCCTGTTAAATTAGATGATATTGAGCTTGTAATTGTCCCAGGGATTGCATTTGATAAAAGGGGATTTAGGATTGGGTATGGCAGAGGATACTATGACAGGCTCCTTCCCTTGCTTTTTTGTAAAAAAATAGGACTTGCATTTTCCCTTCAGATAGTAAATAAAATCCCAAATACACCAAAGGATATAAGGATTGATAAAATAGTAACAGAGGATAGGGTAATTAAAATAGCAGAAAATACAAAGTTATGATAAAATATAAACATTTATAAATGGGGGTTAAAACAATGGCAACAAGCAAAACTGAGCAAATAAGGATAGACCTTCCTCAAGATGTAATTTTTGCAATGAGGGGGTTAGAAAAACCAGATGAAGTAAAAAAGAAGTTTAAAAAGGCTCTTTTCTTTACGGAATATATCTTCACGGAATATAATGGGTAAATAATATTTAAGAATTTAAACCAAAAGATTATCTTACAGAGTTATTAGGATGTCAAGGATTTTTTGTGCTGAGATATTTAAAATAAGGAAAAATGGCGACATAGAGAAGGTAATATTATTCTTAAAATAAGAGAGAAAAAGGTATATCTGTAGTGGATGTAAAAGGGTCTTAACAACATACTATGACTCCCGTATTCAGGAGGTTGCCATCTACATCTATGGAAGTATCCAACTGTTTTAGTATTTTAACTATTCTTCAGCAATAAGAAATTGAGACTTTAACATAAAGGATAAAAAAACCCTTATTTTTCAAATACTTGTATAAAGCCAACCTTCGTATTAGTAATTTTTACTAGTGTTTTTTTAAAAATGCCGA
>JBFMDZ010000132.1 GCA_040753555.1 bacterium | reverse complement strand
GGTAAAATCTCCACCCAGGATAATTAGGGAAGTGAAATAGAGAAATCAATCAATATGTAGTGACAATCTCAAAAATTAAGTGTAATAATATCAATATGTTATGAATTTTGCTGTTGAATGCAGGTAATAAGAAACATTTACTTCCTACTTCTATATACAGACAGAGATATTACAAGGATTAGAGATAAAACTACTAAATTGTAGCTAGGAAATATAAAATCCAATTATTAGCGTATCTCCTTATAAATCAATATGTTACGCTGATTTTTTTGTTTAAATTTGGGAGAAGTTCTGTTGTAAAGGAATTTCCATCAATTATTGGGATATTCATCTTTTCTGCTTCCTTAAGCTTTCCTCCTGGCTTTTCTCCAACTATTAAATAGCTTGTTTTCTTTGAGATACTTTCTTTAACAATTCCACCAAGCTCTTCAATTGTCTTCTTTAGGGAATCCCTTGTTATTCCAGGGATTGTCCCTGTTATTACAAATTCCTTTTCTTTATAGGGAAGCTCTTTCTTTTCTTTACTTTCCATATTAAGACCATAATCTTTAAGGGCTTTAATCAATTTTATAACATCTTCCTGGGAAAAGAATGAGATTATCCCTTCTGCTGTCCTTGACCCTATTTCATAAATGGAAATTAAATCTTCATAAGATGCCTTCATAAGATTATCTAAAGAGCCAAATGTTTCTTCTAAAAGAATGGATGTTGTAGAGCCAACCCCTGGGATTCCAAGTCCATTTATAAGCCTATTTAATGGCTTTTTCTTGCTTTCTATTATTGCGTTTATAAGGTTTTCTGCCTTTTTAGAAGCCCATCCAGGAAGAGATGCTAAATTCTCCTTTTTTAATTTATATATATCCTCTATTCTTTTGAGTAAGCCATAATCTACCAATTGCGAAACTACCCTTTCTCCCAAGCCATCTATATCAAGGCAGGAACGAGAGGCAAAGTATTCAATACGCCTTTTTATCTGGGCAGAACAACCTATCCCTGTGCAATATATTCTTGCCTCATCCTCCTGTCTTACAACAGGAGAATTACAAACAGGGCAGGTTTTTGGAAATTCATAGGGCTTGTTTCTTTTGGGGGATGGAATTACACCTATAACCTTTGGGATAACATCTCCGCTTCTTTCAACAATTACCCTATCACCTATTCTTATATCCTTTTTCTTTATCTCATCTTCATTGTGCAATGTTGCCCTTGATATTATTGCACCAGCAAGCTTAACAGGCTCTAAAATAGCAACAGGTGTAAGGCATCCAGTACGGCCAACCTGAATCTTTATATCCAAAAGCCTTGTGGAAGCCTCTTCTGCCTTAAACTTAAATGCAGTTGCATACCTTAGGCTTCTTGCTGTAGTCCCAAGCAAATTTTGAAGCTCATATTGATTTACTTTTAGAACAACGCCATCTGTATCATAATCCAATGATTTACTACTTTTTTCCCAAATATCATAATATTCTTTTATCTTTGAGGTATCCTTTGTAATGATAAAATTAGGATTCACAGGCAAGCCAAATTGTAAAAAGCTATTTAAGGCATCGTAATGTGTTTTGTAGGGCAGGGTTGAGGAGCCAAGTGTATGGATGAAGATTCTTAATGGCCTCTTTGCAACAATAGATGGGTCAAGTAGGTGGAGAGAACCAGATGCTGCATTCCTTGTATTTACAAATGGAGGAAGGTTTTCTTTTATCCTTTCTTCATTTATTATATCAAGCCCTCCCTTTGGAAGATAAACTTCTCCCCTTACCTCAAGGTATTCTCCTGCCTTTCCAATAAGCCTTAAGGGAAGGGACGATATTGTCTTAAGGTTCATAGTAATATCATCGCCAACATTACCATCCCCCCTTGTTATTCCCCTTGTAAATATTCCATTTTCATAGACCAATGATACACCAACGCCATCAATCTTAAGCTCACAAACCAATTCTGGTTCAAATCCCAAGCCTTTTTTAACCCTTTCTATAAATTCTAGTACCTCCCCAAATGAGTATGTATTATCAAGGGAGAGCATTGGAATTTTATGAGCTACCTTTAAAAATTCATCCAGAGGCTTTCCAGATACCCTCTGTGTTGGTGAATCAGCTGTTATCAATTCAGGGTGTTCGCTCTCAAGCCTTTTAAGCCTTGAAAGAAGCTGGTCATACTCATAGTCTGAGATAACAGGCAATGAAAGGACATAGTATCTATAATCGTGCTCCCTTATTTCTTCCCTTAATTTTTCTATTTCTTCCTTTATTTCCATAGCCTTATTTTACCAAATTTCCCTCTAATAAGTAAATTGACAAAATTAAAGATTATCGTTATAGTGTCATAATGAAGGATACCTTATACCCAGAAGATTTTGAAAAGGAAACAGAGCATATAGAGAGGCTGATTAGGTGGTTTTCTAAATTTGGCGTTAAGAAGAGGTTAGAGATAGGATATAAACACACCTTGGCTGCCATTAAGTTAAGTAAATTAAAAAAAGATGACAAACCCTTTAAAGTTTCTTGAAGCTATCCATAAAGGAGGAGTAAGGTATCTTCTTATTGGAAGACAAGCAATGATTATATATGGCATCCCTGTAGGAACAATGGATTATGACCTTTATATTGATGGAGGAAAAGAAAACACAAGCATATTTTTGAAAATAGCAAGCGAATTTGAGCTATACCCTTCTGTAGCGCCCAAAGATATGAAAAAGCATTTTATGTTTAAATTAGAGAATGAAATTACAATAGATGTATTCAGGCCAAAGCAGATAGTGAATATAGAAGGAGAATCCCTTCAATTTGAAGATATGTTTAAAAGAAAGGAAGTTTTAAAAGAAAGGGGGTTTGCCATGAATGTCCCCTGTTTAGAAGATTTAATCAAACTAAAAAAGACAGGAAGGCAGAAAGACAAGATAGATGTGGAATATCTTGAAAAGCTTATAAAAATAAAGGAATGAAAGACATATTTCATATAGCAAAAAAGGCAAAAGAAAAATATCAAATTTCTGATTTTTCCCTATATTCCATAAGAAAGATTGCTAAAGCCCTAAATAAAAGTGCATCCTCTCTTAATGCCATTATCTTAATTCACAGAATATTTCATCATATTTGCTTAAAATATAGAGAGGATAAGGAAAAAAATGTATTTAATGATAGCTTTATCTGGATAGATACCAGGGTTTCTCACTTTAAGGAAACTATTGCAAAATTTATAGATGAATTTCAATTGGAAAGAGAGGATGTAATTGAGGAGCTTCTCCTTTTATCCTTTGCCTATGAAAACCCATCCTTTTCCTTATACAAAAGGCTATTTTCCCTTAAAAGAATAAAATACGAAGAGATAAAGGGTTGTATCTTTGAATATTTTATGGATATGCCTTTATTTGGCCCATTTGACCAGAGCCTGGCTGAAATGTTAAATACACCACAAAGGCTTTTTCCAACATCAATAAGCGGACAGCTTTCATATATCAAGGATAATTGGGCATATCTCCTTCCAAAGGAGCTATTAGAATCCCTCCTCCTTGGCATTGACCTAATAAAGGAGGAAGAGGCTTTAAGGATGATGGGGAAAGGCCCCCTCAAGGCATTGGATTTTAAAGGGGATTTTTTAAAAGGGTTTGGTCCTGATTATGAAAGGTTTAGTGAAGATGCTTTCTGGATGCCAAAGGTTGTTATGCTTGCAAAGAATACATATGTCTGGCTTGAGCAATTGTCCAGGAAATATAAAAGGTGGATAAAAGGGCTTAATGAGGTTCCTGACGAAGAATTGGATGAGCTGGCAAGCTATGGATTTAATGCAATCTGGCTCATTGGTCTTTGGGAAAGATCTCCTGCTTCTTGTAAAATCAAACAAATGACGGGAAATGCAGAGGCTGTATCATCTGCCTATTCCCTCTATGACTATGTAATTGCCCAGGATTTGGGTGGAGAAGCTTCCTTTGAAAATTTAAGGGCTCGTTGTTGGCAAAGGGGAATAAGGCTGGCAGGCGATATGGTTCCTAATCACATTGGCATTTATTCAAAATGGGTAATTGAGCATCCAGATTGGTTTATTCAGCTAAATCATCCACCATTCCCAGGGTATTCCTTTAATGGACCTAATCTCTCAAATGACGAAAGGGTTGGAATATATCTTGAAGATGGATATTTAAGAAGAAGCGATGCGGCTGTTGTATTTAAGCGTGTTGACCATTGGACAGGCGATGTAAAATACATCTATCATGGAAATGATGGAACGCATATGCCATGGAATGATACAGCCCAGCTAAATTTTTTAAAGGAGGAGGTAAGGGAGGCTGTAATTCAAACAATCCTTCATTGTGCAAGGAAATTTCCCATCATCAGGTTTGATGCGGCAATGACCCTTACAAAATTCCATTATCAAAGGCTTTGGTTTCCATTTCCAGGCTCTGGTGGTGCAATCCCCTCAAGGGCTGAATTTGGGATTTCAAAAGATGAATTTGATAATGTATTCCCGCAGGAATTCTGGAGAGAGGTTGTAGACAGAGTAGCATCTGAAATTCCTGATACCCTCCTTCTGGCAGAGGCATTCTGGCTTATGGAGGGGTATTTTGTTAAAACATTGGGGATGCACAGGGTTTATAACTCTTCCTTTATGAATATGCTAAAGATGGAGGATAATGCAAAGTATCGTTCTGTTATAAAGAATGTTTTGGAGTATAACCCAAGAATTTTGGAAAGGTTTGTCAATTTTATGAGCAATCCAGATGAGGAGACAGCCATTGCCCAATTTGGCAAGGATGATAAGTATTTTGGCACCTGTTTAATGATGGTAACATTGCCAGGTCTTCCTATGTTTTCACATGGCCAGATTGAGGGGTTTAATGAAAAATATGGGATGGAGTATAAAAAGCCTTATTGGGACGAAACCCCTGATTTAAACCTTGTTGAAAGGCATAAAAGGGAAATTTTTCCCTTGCTTAAAAAAAGATATTTATTTAGTGGTGTCTCTAATTTCTATCTCTTTGACCTCTATACAAAGGAGGGCTATGTTAATGAGGATGTCTTTGTATATACCAATAAATTTGGAAATGAGAGGGCTATTGTTGTTTATCACAACAAATATGCAAGCACATCGGGCTTCATTGAAATATCATCTGCAAGGCTTGAGGGAAAAAGGCTTATTCAAATGGATTTGTGCGATTGCTTATCTTTAAAAAGGGATGATGGCTATTACTATATCTTCAGAGACCACAAATCTCACTTAGAGTATATAAGGAGTGCAAATGAGCTTTCAGAAAAGGGGCTATACATTGAATTAGAGGCATTTAAGTATCACATATTCCTTGATTTTAGAGAGGTTTTTGATAAGGATGGAATGATAGGCTCTTTTTGTGCCTCCCTTAATGGAGCCGGTATTTTAAATATTGAGTATGAGATGAAAAAATTCTCTATTAAGGAGGAGATAAAAAGAAGGATTCCTCAAAAATATTTTGGGTTTCTGGACATATTGTCATTGTGGTATCTTAAAAAAAGGAAGGAAGAGGTAAAATGCAATGAAAGGGAAGGCATTTTAATCTCTATTTTATCCTCTCATCCTGATTGGGATTCTGATATAAAAGGTCTATTGCAAGATAACCTTGTCCAAAAATACATCCATCTTAATGAATATGAAGGCATCTTCTATTTTAATAAGGAAGCATTTTCCGAATTGCTAAATTGCCTATTTCTTATAAATCCCACAGGGGTAAAAGAAAACCTTGTTGAAGCCCTTGTTAAATTAGCGAAAGATTCATCATACCAATTTGAAAAGATGCTTGAAAAATTGGAAAAAATACAAGAAGATTAAAATACTCAACTTTGGCAAATTTTTAAATTTTGCTCCTTACTACCTTAACTACTGAACAAGAAGAATTAACAGAGGTTCCGTAATTTTTCCTATGGTTTTGAATAGACTGAGGGTAATAAGAAATGTAACACTTCCTCTTATTAAAAAACCTTGTTAATATCTAGTATTTTTCTTTAACATCCCATTTTCCGCTACCTTGCAATAGGAATTGAATTTCCAAAAAAAAAATCTAAAGTTTAACCCTCTTAAAAACCGATATATATAATAGATAGAATGATAGAAGATATTTCAGAAGACAAAATCAAG
>JBFMDZ010000131.1 GCA_040753555.1 bacterium | reverse complement strand
TACAAAAAACAAAGAAGAAAAAACCAAAGGGAAAGGCAAAAATCACTATAAATATAGAAGGATAGAGAAGATAAAAGAAAAAAATGATGATTTTTAATGTGTTTAAGTTTTTACCGAGAATTACTACGGGCAGATACGGTCAATAATCTCTGCAATATTCATCTTATCAAGGACAGGCTTAAGAAGGACTAAAGAGCCAATTGTTTTGGAGAAAAACTTGATTTTGTCTTCTGAAATATCTTCCACATCTTCTTTATCGGTTTTTAAAGCAAAAAACTTGAGAGTTTTTTAGTCTTATGTTAATCTATTATTAAGGTAGCGGAAAATGGGAAATTATCAGAATTATTGCTATTTGATTTTATTTAATATAAAATAGATGATGTGAAAATTTTGTTTTTTCTTTTATTTGCTACTTTAATCTACGGAAGGGATATAAAGCTAATAAGGGCGCAAGAGTTTGTAAAGGAGGGGTTTTGGTCATATCAAAGGGGAGATTTTAAAGAGGCTATTTCTTGTTATAAAAAGGTATTAGAGATTAAACCTGATTTTTCTGATGCCTGGTATTGGTATGGAAATAGCCTGTTTAGATATGGGATGAATGATTTGGCAAAGGAATCCTACAAGATGTATTTGAGGCTTTCTGATGACCCCTATACAAAGGATAAAATTGAAAGATATTGGGAAAAGGGAAAGGATGAATATGTCCAAATTTTTACAATAAAAGGGGATATACAAGATGACAAAAGGTTTTTCTCAGCTTCTGGGATATATGTTGATAAAGCTGATAATTTATATGTAGCAGGGTTTGGAAACGATGTCCTTTTGAAGCTCTCTCCATTTGGAAGGCTTCTTTTAAGGATAACACATAAATCCCTTAAAAAACCCTATGGTGTTTGCACAGACAATGAGGGGAATGTTTATGCAACATCATATTCAAATAATTGCCTCTTAAAATTCTCTCCTTCTGGAAAGCTCCTTTTAAAATTTGGGAAAAAGGGAAGAGGGGATGGTGAATTTATTGGTTGCAAGGGAATAAGCATAGATAGCTTTGGGTATATCTATGTTGTTGATGCAGAGAGGATGCAGAAATTTTCTAAGGAGGGTAAGTTTATATCAAAGATAGATGGGCTTTGCCTTCCAAACAACCTTGTTATTTCCCAAGATGGGTCTATCTTTATCTCTGATAGCCTAAATGTTAAAATATTCGATTCCTCAGGAAATCTCATTAATTCTATCCCTATTAAGCCAAAATGGGTATCTATCCATAATAACAACATTTATATCGTAACAAAGGATGGAATTTCTATCTATTCAAAAGAGGGGAAAACTATAAAAAAAATAAAGACAGATTTTGCAGGTGAAGGCCTGGCTCTTAATAAATTTGGGTTTATTTATATATCCTCTCCAGGCTCCTCAAATATCTATACATTTTCCAGCCTTTCTAATTTGCCTGACATCCTTGTTAATAGAATAGACCTTGCAAATTATCCTATGGTTCTTTTCTCAATTACCTTAAAGAAAGGTAAATACGATATTCCAGGCCTTTTTGATAATAATTTTAAGGTATCAGAGGAGAATAGGGTTGCATATCCATTGGGCGTTGATGAGATATTGAAGAAACAAGAAAATCTTGGTCTTATTTTTGTAATTGAGGATTCAAAATACATAAAGAAGGATGTAAAAAATCTTTTGCTTTCCTCTGTTTCCAAATTTAAGGATGGATTTGCTGGCGCATCAATTATCTCTTTTTCAAATACATCAAATATCTTTTTAGATTTTACCCTTAATAAGACACAAATAAAAGATGCAATTGAGAAATTAAGCTTTAATGGATCTACTAATGAAGATGCTCTTCTTTCGTCATTAAATAAGGGGATAGATTGTGCTGTCCCCCTTTTAAGCAAAAGGGCTGTGATTGTAATTACATCCATTAGCCTTAAGAAAGAGACGCAAGAGATAAAAAGATTAAAGAATTATGCAAAAAATAATGGAATCCCCATATTTGTTATTGATTATAAGAAAGATATAGACCCTATTTTAGAAAAAATAGCAAAAGAAAGTTATGGAAAGTATTTGCTCTCAAGGAATTCAAAGGAGCTTAATAATTTTTATAATTTTCTTACAGAAAGCCTTTCTTGCCAGGTGCAATATATCCTCTATTATCACTCTCCAAATGCAAGCCTTAAATGGAGCAATGAATGGATAGAGGCAATCCTTGAGGTAGGACAGGGTAAATTTGGCTTAAAGGAAAAGATTTCATATTTAATCCCAGATTTTGGTGGAGCAAATAGCTCTTTAGGAAGGGCCCTTATAGAGAAAAAGCTCTACCTTGAGCAGGCGAAGAAGATAGAGGAATATAAGAAGAAAAAAGAGGAGGAAAGAAAGAAGATAAAGGAGATGTTTGCTGCTGAACATAAGCCTGCTGAAGAAAAGAAAGAGGAAAAGAAAGAAGAAAAGGAAGAGGAAAAGGAAGAAGCACCAGAAGAGGAAAAGGAAGAAGGAGGACATGGGGGACACTAATTTGTACATCGTATATCGTATTTCGTATATCGGATAAAAATGCAAAGAACGAACGACGATATACGAACGACGAAGGACGAACAAATGAACCCATTAACAAGGCTTTTAAAATATCTTTTTGGCTTTAAGGCATATCTTATCCTAGCAGGATTTTGCATGCTTATAAACTCCCTTGCCACCATTGCCTTGCCCTGGATGGGAAAGATGCTTTTGGATGCTTTGCCAAAGAAAGATATTTCCCTTATAGCTTTTATCCTTGCCTTAAGTATTGGAATTGCATTTGTATTGGCAATTTCACGGTATGGCCAAAGCCTTCTTTTAAATCTTATTGGAGAGAGGGTTATATTCAACATAAGATGTGATGTATTTAATCACCTTATGGATGTCTCTTTGGGATTTTATGGAAAAAGAAAAAAGGGCGAGATTTTATCAAGGATTACAAATGATGTCCTTATCCTTAAAAATTTTCTCTCTGAAGACATCCTTTCCCTTATAAAAAACCCTATTGTCATTATTGGCTCAATATCTATCCTTTTCTACCTTAACTGGAAAATGACATTGCTTACCCTGGCCATTACACCATTGGTTATAAGGGTAATCTATAGGGCTGGGAAGAGGATGAAGGATATAACCCTATCCTGCCAGAGGAGACTGGCAGAGCTTGTTGGGATTGCATCAGAGGATATTCATAATGTAGCTACCATAAAGCTCTTTACAGCAGAGGAGAAGGAGAAGGAGAGATTTAAAAAAAAGAACCTTGAGTATTTCGTCCTTACAAGAAAAACCATAAGGCTTCTTTCCCTTTCCATTCCTCTGGTTGAACTTCTTGGGACAATTGGGATAATTGTTTTATCTGGATATGGAGGATGGCAGGTTATCACAGGAGGTCTTACACAAGGAGGGCTTGTTGCATTTTTATTTTATATTGGAACAATCTCATCGCCCCTTAAGTCAATAACAAAGACAAATCTTATTATAAATCAGGCAATATCAGCTGCATCTCATATATTTGAGCTATTGGATACAAGCCCTATTATTCAAGAGGACAAGGATGCTTTGCCTCTTAAAATAAAAGAGGGAAGGATAGAGATTAAAGATGTATATTTTGGCTATGCAGAAACTCCTGTTCTCTCTGGTGTTAACCTTGAGATTAAACAGGGTGAATTTTTAGGGATAGCTGGGGAATCTGGTTGTGGAAAGACAACCCTTGTCAATCTTATTTTAAGGCTTTATGAACCACAATCTGGAACAATTACAATTGATGGCGTAGATATTAGAAAAATTACAATAAAGTCCTTAAGGGAGAATATAGGCTTTGTCTCCCAGGAACCAGCCCTTTTCTCTGGAACAATTGCAGAAAATATTGGTTATGGGTTGTCTTCATTCTCTATGGATGAGATAGAAAAGGCAGCCTCCCTTTCCCATTGCAATTTTATCAAGGAGCTTCCAGAAGGATATAACACAGAGATAGGAGAATATGGCACAAGGCTTTCTGCTGGACAAAAACAAAGAATAGCTATTGCGAGGGCTTTGATTATGAAGCCAAAGATTCTTATTTTGGATGAAGCAACATCAAATCTGGATTATTCCTCTGAAAGGGAGATAATATCCTCTTTCTCTGAAATCCTTTCCCTTAAAACTACCCTTATTGTCATTGCCCACAGGCTTTCAACCATTGTAAATGCAGATAGGATTGTTGTAATGGATGAAGGAAAAATTGCAGAAATGGGAAGCCACAAGGAATTGATGAAAAAGGGAGGTTTGTATAAAAGGCTATATGAGGCTTACGGAAATAGCATTTGCTGATAAAATCTTGCCAATGGGTGCATTGGCTATTATAAAAGGTATATCTAATACCCTGAAATTAAAGGTAATAGGCGAAGAAATGGTGAAAGATTTAGATACCAGGGTTTTATATGCCTTTTTCCATGGAAGACAATTTCTTTTGGTCTGGTATATGAGAAATAAAAATATTACCCTTCTTTCAAGCCTTTCAAGGGATGGTGAAATCCAGGCAAGGATTCTTAAAAGATTTGGTTATGAGATTATTAGAGGCTCTTCTGCAAGAAAAGGTGCAGAAGGAATAATTGGGCTTAAAAATAAGGTTTTACAAGGGTTTGATGTTGGCTTGGCTGTTGATGGACCAAGGGGTCCTTGCTATTCTATAGGAGATGGCGTAATATACCTTGCAAAGAAACTCTCACTCTACATTGTTCCCTTAACATCAGCAAGCTATCCCTCATGGACATTCAAGAATGCTTGGGATAAATACCAAATGCCCTGCCCATTTAGTAAAGCCATAATCCTTTTTGGAAAACCCTATAAAGTACAGGGAGAAATAGAAGAAGAGAAAGAAAGCCTTAAAGAAAGACTAATTTTGCTTACAGAAGAAGCAGAAAGAATGATATAATTTAGGAAAAATGATAGAAAATTTTATGAACCCTAATATTTTGAATATCTCTCCATATAATGCAGAGAGGGAGGATTTACCAATAAAGCTTGATATTATGGAGAATCCCCATAATCTTCCACAAAAAATAAAAAATAAAATAAAGAAAAAAATAGACAAAATAAGCTTTAATAGATACCCATCTCCTTCTGCTTTAGCTTTAAGGGAGAAGCTAGAAACCTATACAGGGGTATCAAAGGAGGTAATTTTGGTTGGCAATGGCTCTGATGAGCTTATTTTATACATCCTCCTTGCCTGCGGTGGCTTTAAGAAAAAGGTAATCTTTCCTACCCCAACATTTCCAATGTATGAAATAATTGGAAAGATAGCAGGTTGTGAAACAATAGGAATTCCATTAAAGCCTGATTTTGAGCTTAACTGTGAAGGAATAATAAAGGAGGGAAAGAAAAATAGCATAATCTTTATTGCATATCCAAATAACCCAACGGGAAATTGCTTTGAAATAGAGGCTATATTAAAAATTATAAAAGAGACAGAATCTATTGTTGTTATAGATGAGGCATATTTTGAATTTTCAAAGAAAACATTCGTTGATATTTTAAGCCAATACGATAGGCTTGCTATTATTAGAACATTCTCAAAGGGCTTTGGTCTTGCTGGAATAAGGTGTGGATATATTATGGCAAATCCACAATTTATAGATTGCCTTAAATTGGTAAAGCCTCCCTACAATCTTAATACCTTGACCCAAGAAATAGCCTTAATCTGCCTTAAGGAAAGGGATATTATAAATGGCTTTATAGAGAAAATAATCAAAGAGAGGGAATGGTTATATCTTAATCTTTCAAAAATTAAAGGAATAATTGCCTATAGGTCATTAGCAAATTTTATCTTGTTTAAAACAAAAAACCCTCAATCTCTCTATTCTTCTCTCCTTAAGGAGGGGATTTTAATAAAAAAAGTAGACGATTATCTTAGGGTTTCAATTGGAAAACACAAGGAAAATAAGGCATTTATAAGAGCAGTAGAGGCAAATCTAAAGATATACTAAAATCAAGTATCTATTCACTTAACTTTTCCTTAATTTTTCTCCGCTACAGAGAAAAGTATTGATAAATAATAATTTTCTGGAACTTACCCATAAGTTTGTAGAAACAAATCCTGCTTAGGTTTTTAACACTTTATTTTATTCAAAAAGAGAAAAACTAAAATTTTATCTTTAAAAAAAAGGAAAAAATGCCGATATATTAAAT
>JBFMDZ010000130.1 GCA_040753555.1 bacterium | reverse complement strand
CTATATCCCATTCAAGCTAGCAAATGACTCAAATGTCTCCCTTGAAATCTATAACATCCTCGGACAAAAGGTAAGAACAATAGAAGCAGGAAATAAACCTAAAGGCTCATATACCCAAAAGGATAGGGCAATCTCCTTTGACTTAAGAAATGATAGTGGACAAAACCTTTCTTCTGGATTATACTTTTATAAAATAAAGGCAGGGGATTTCTCTGCTATAAAATCCCTTGGGGTAAGATAAGCTTTAAATTTTAAGCTTGCCTTTTTAATTAACGGGTAGATATAATAGGGTTGTGAGAAAAAAAGACGATCTGCCAATCCCTTTTAAGACAATAGATTACATCTTTGGCATTCTTGTTTTATTTGTCTGTTTTGGGGTTTATTTGCATACCCTTACTCCAACCGTTGGATTTCATGATTCAGGTGAGCTTATAACCTGTGCCTGGACATTAGGCATTGCCCATCCTCCGGGTTATCCCCTTTATACCTTGCTGGGCAAGGTCTTTATAACCCTAATCCCTATTGGAAACATTGCCTTTCGGATGAATATGCAATCCGCCCTATTTGCCTCCCTTTGTGTAATGATGACTTATTTTATCACCTTAAAACTGAGCACCAGAGCACCAGAGCACCAGAGCACCAGAATAATTCCTTCCATTGTAGCAAGTCTAATCCTTGCCTTCTCTCTAACCTTCTGGGAACAGGCGGTAATTGCCGAGAAATATACCCTAAATGCCTTCTTTGCCACCTTAATTATCTTTATCCTCCTCAAATGGCAAGACTCTCGACTCAAGACTCAAGACTTCCAACTTCTTTATTTGTTTTGCTTTGTCTTAGGCCTATCCTTCACCCACCACTTCCAGACAATCTATCTTATCCCCGCAAGCATTTTCTTTATTTTGGCTGTTTTATGGAAGAATAGAAAAAATTCAAAATTTAAAACTCAAAAGTCAAAACTTAAAACTAGACCCTTTTCACTTCCTACTCTCTACTCCCTACTTTCTACTCCCTCAAAGATGCTTTTGCTTTTTATCCTGCCTCTTACTTTGTGGGCTTATCTGCCTATTCGTTCAAGTATGCACCCTCCCCTTAACTGGGGCTGTCCCGATAACTGGCAAAGGTTTGTTGAGCATTTAACTGGGAAGTCATATCAACCTTATCTGGGGCAACTTATCTCAAGCTTTAAATCCCGCCTCCTTACCCATCTTGGCTTTTTTCCTCATCAATTTAATGTTTGCCTTATTTTTCTTGGCTTGCTTGGCCTTATCTTTTTAATTGCCAAAAGGCTAAAGCTTGGTGTATATTTATGCTTGATGGCAATTACCAATTTCTTTATGGCTATTCGTTATGACATTTCTAATATTGAGGATTACTATATTCCCTCTTTCTTGATTTTTGCTATCCTCATTGGCTATTGTCTGTTTTCTGTCCTTTGTCTTCTGTCTTCTAAATTTTTCCCAGTCCTAAAAATTGCCTTGTGTGGGTTTTTCTTACTTTTTCCTATCTTGCAATGTAGAGCCAAATATTATTCCTCTGACCATTTCAACTATTATATTGCTTATGACCATGGAAGAAATATGTTAGAACCTTTAAGGAAAAAGGCTTTGGTTTTTTTGGAATACAAGATTGATCAACCCGGTTTTTTATTTTGGTATCTTCAGCATATTGAAAATCTTCGGAAGGATGTAGCAACTATTAAGTTAGAGTTTCTCCCATTTCAATATTATATAAAGGAGCTTAAAGAAAAATATCCCGATGTAAATCTTACAGTTCCTACTCAAATTCAGATTATAGAAAATAATTTAGGAAACAGACCAGTCTATGTAAGAGATTATGAAAAAGTGAGCGAGATCTATAAGGGATATACTTTAATTCCAGAAGGAATTTTATGGAGATTGACGAAAGATACAGAATTTTTGGTTGAGGAAATACTTAAAAATAAAGACTTTAAGATAAGAAAGATAAAATCTAGGAGAGAAAAAGGTATGACCTTCGAGAATATATGTGAGCTTCAAACAATCTTACTTTATGCCCATACTCTTTGCACCAGAGGAAAGTATCTTTCTTTTTTTAAGAGACATAATTTAGCCATAAATGAGACAAGGAAGGCAGTAGAGATATTAGAAAAATTTGGATTAAGGAATTTAAGAAATGTAAAAAAAGAATATAAAGACTACATAAATACTGGCATTGCTTTTTATATTCAAGCCCTTTTTCATTTAAGTAATGCTTTTTATAAACAGGGAGATTTAGATAAGGCTATTTTTGAATGCAGAAATGGATTAATGTTAGATCCAACAAATATTGGTGGTCACGGTCAATTGGGGGTTATTTATTTTGAAAAAGGCTTGAATGATAAGGCAATAAAAGAGTTTGAAAGAATTCTTGAGCTTGATCCAGAAAATTCATTGGCAAGACATAACTTACAACTCATTCAGGAAAGTGAGAAAATTTTTGTTGACAAGAATGAAAAATGATATTTATACTTTACTAAAATGAAAGATTTGGAAAATTATAAAATGATAAGGGGGATTAAACCTAGTCACCCCAAAGGGTTTTTATATAAAATTTACAAAGGCAACGGCAATCAAGCTGTTGCTTTTTTGTTTAGGGGGTTGGTAAAAATGAGAAAGTCAATTTTTGGGATTTTGGCGGTTTTAGGGTTTTGGGCTTGCAAGATAGCCTGGGCTGACACTTATGTTTCTGGAACAATTACAGGTGATACAACCTGGAATTTGGCAGGAAGCCCATATATTGCAACTGATACGGTATATGTTGCCAATGGGGTAAAATTAACCATTGAGCCAGAGGTAACCATAAGGTTTGCTACAGAGACCTCTCTAATCTGTTATGGTACCTTAAACGCAGTAGGCACACCTTTTGGCACGATTACATTTACCTCTGACCAAGCAACTTATACTGCTGGGCATTGGAAGGGCATTAAGCTATCTGGAAGTGGAACGCAGGGAAGTAAAATTGAATATTGTGATATTGGATATGCAAAGCAGGCAGTTTATTTGGAAAATGTATCAGGGGTTGTGATTACAAATAATTTTATCCACGATAACAAAGGAGATGACGGTTCTGGAGGAATAGGCTGTGGAGTTTATCTTTCAAATTCAAATAATAACATTATTGGAACAAATACAATTAAAAACAACAGGGGTGGCGATGGAAGAAATGGGGGTAGCTGGCAAGGTGGAGGTAGTGGCGGCATTGGTGTAGGGATTTATCTTTATAGATCAGCGACAAATACGATAAGAGGAAATACCATCTTAAATAACACAGGCGGTCAAGGAGGAACAGGGGGCTATGGTGGTTCAGGCGGTTCGGGTGGAATTGGCTGTGGAATATATCTTTATCAATCAACAAACAATACAATTTCAAATAATACAATATCAAATAATCAAGGCGGTCAAGGAGGAACAGGGGGCTATGGTGGTTCAGGCGGTTCGGGTGGAATTGGCTGTGGAATATATCTTTATCAATCAACAAACAATACAATTTCAAATAATACAATATCAAATAATCAAGGGGGTCGAGGAGAAACAGGGGGCGACTTTGGCTCAGGTGGCTCAGGTGGTATGGGCACAGGGATATATCTTTTATCTTCAATAAACAATACAATATTACAAAATACAATATCAACTAACATAGGAGGTCAAGGAGGAGCAGGTGGCGACTATAGGTCAGGTGGCTCGGGTGGTATGGGATGCGGGATTTATCTTTATCAATCAACAAACAATACAATTTCAAATAATACAATATCAAATAATCAAGGGGGCAAAGGAGGAATAGGAGGTAGTTCAGCTGGCATTTCTGGTAATGGTTATGGAATATATCTTGAGTCAAATAGTTATAATAATACAATTGCACTTACAAATACTTACAACAATGAGCCAATTTTTTATTACTACAATCAATCAGGAATAATAATTGAAAATCAAAATTTAACCTTAAATGGCTCTGGCTCAACAAATTTAGGAAGGATTGTTCTTATAAACTGTTCTGATTTTACAATAAGAAACAACATAATTTCTGGTGGAATTGGAGAAAATGGAATAACAGGAAGTCCCTATGCTTTAGGTGGTTCGGGTGGTATGGGCACAGGAATATATCTTGGAACATCAACCAATGGAACAATCACAAACAACACAATATTCCAGAACAGAGGTGGTCAGGGAGGAACGGGGGGCTTTTGGGGTTCAGGTGGTTCAGGGGGTATGGGATGTGGGATTTATCTTTATCAATCAACAAACAATACAATATTACAAAATACAATATCAACTAACATAGGAGGTCAAGGAGGAACAGGTGGACGGGTTGGTTCAGGCGGTCTTGGTGGCATTGGATGTGGGATATATCTTTTACAATCAATAAACAATATAATATCAAAAAATATAATATTAGCAAACACAGGTGGCCAAGGAGGAGCAGGTGGTTTCTATGGTTCAGTTGGCAATCCTGGGATTGGCTATGGAATCTATATTGAGCCAAATAGCCTTAATAATACAATTACAACCTCAAATACCTATAACAATGAGCCAATTTTTTATTACTACAATCAATCAGGAATAACAATTGAAAATCAAAATTTAACCTTAAATGGCTCTGGCTCAACAAATTTAGGAAGGATTGTTCTTATAAACTGTTCTGATTTTACAATAAGAAACAACATAATTTCTGGTGGAATTGGAGAAAATGGAATAACAGGGGGCTATGGTGGTTCAGGCGGTCTTGGTGGCATTGGATGTGGGGTTTATCTTTATCAATCAACAAACAATACAATTTCACAAAATACAATATCAAATAATATGGGAGGCCAAGGAGGAACAGGTGGCAGAGGGGCTTCGGGTGGCCCTGGTGGTATTGGTACAGGCATTTATCTTTCAAATTCAACTAGCAATACAATTTCAAACAATACAATATCAAATAACCGAGGGGGACAAGGGGGAACAGGAGGCTGGTTGGGTTCAGGTGGCTCGGGTGGTATTGGCTATGGCATCTATTCCATCTCAAATTCTTTTTCAACAATCCATTGCAACAACCTCCATAGCAACAAAAATGGTGATTTAACCAAAGGTTATGGTGTTTATCATGATGGCTCTTCAGGAACAATCTCTGCTACTTACAATTGGTGGTGTGATAATTCTGGACCAGAACATCCCATTACAAATCCATCAGGTCAAGGAGATAAGGTAAGTGATTGGGTTAATTATAGACCTTGGCTTGGATTAAGCATTATTCTTACCCCTTCTTTAGGTCCAGTTGGTACAATTGTTACAATAGAAGGAGCTGTACCTGCCACAAATACCCTAGTTTCCATTGACTTTGGAACAACTTTGACCATTGCAACAGCTCAATCTTCAGATATTGGCACCTTCTCCACAACCTTCATTATAGATACCCAACCCTCCTGCACAAAGATAATTACTGCAAGGGATTATTTAGGAAATACAGCTATTGCCCATTTCAAGATTCAAGGTGCTTTTATTACAAAGCTCTTACCAACCTCAGGCTTTGTTGGAAGCATAATAACAATAGAGGGAGTAGGTTTTGCTGGTTCCTCTTTAAGCATAGATTTTGGAACAATGCCAACCATAACAACCGCCTATTCATCAGCCAATGGCACCTTCTCAATAACCTTTGTTGTAAGTACCCAACCACCTTGCACAAAGCTAATTACCGCAAGAGACTTCAAAGAAACAGCAACTACAATATTCTTCCTCATTCCAAGCCCAAGGATTACCCTTGTTAATCCTACATCAGGTTTAGTGGGAACAATTGTAACCATAGCAGGCTCTGGCTTTGGACCAGATACACCTATAACCATTGCCTTTGGAACAAATCCAAATATTACAAATACCCTCTCATCGGCACTTGGTTCTTTCTTAACCACATTTATTGTAGATACCCAACCTGCCTGCACAAAGCTAATCACCGCCTCAGGGGATTCCTGTATTGGAGAAATATTTGCCACAACAACATTTAAGCTCATTGGCATCCCAGGGATAAGCCTAATCAAGGATGGATCAACCCAAACCCTTACCCTATCCACCCTAACCTATACCCTCAAATACCAAAACACAGGACAAACCCTCCTTACTGATGTTGTTATCATAGACAATGGCACATACTACATTGGCACACTAACACAAGGCCAATCTGGCTTCCTAACAATAGACTATT
>JBFMDZ010000129.1 GCA_040753555.1 bacterium | reverse complement strand
TCTCCCCTTTTTCTGTGAAACGGAGAAATTTCTCCCCTTCTTAAGATTCTCCCTTTCTCCCCTTCTCCCTCTCTCCAATTCATCCATTCTCCGTTTCTCTCTGTAATGACTGAATAGTTACCTTTTTTCAATGATATATATTGTCCCTTTTATTTTATTGTCTTCCTTAATATATCCTGCATCAAATATAAAATTTCCCTCCTTTTTTCTTGAAGCTGGAGGTTCTATTTTTACATTAAAAACCTCGTAAAAATCCCGACCTATCTTTTTTCCTTTTGTATCGCTAATGGATGAGGCAGATGGGTTAAGGTATAAAATTTTTCCCTTCTCTGATGTAATAACAACCCCAACGGGAAGGTTGTCAAATAGCTTGGAATAAAAATCCCTTCTTTCTCTATTTTCTTCTCCCTCCCACCCTGCAATCAATTCAAACCTTTCCCACATATTCACTATATTCCCAGAGCTATCCATTATAGGAATTTTCTTTATTTTGTTAAAATTCTTTAAAATTAAATTAAGAAAGTGAATATCCTTTTCTTTATCAACAGGATTAAGGTAATGCTCAATAACATCAGCAATGGGAAGGTTAATGTCATCCTTCATTCCAGATGATGCAATTATATCCTGTTTTGAGAGAAAGCCTAATATTTTTCTTTTTTCATCAACTATTGGTAGCGAGCTAATGGGATATTTTAGAAATAGCCTCATTAACTCCATTTTTGTTTTAATTTCCTCCATATTCCTTTTAAGGTAAATGAAAAGAGAGGATATATTGGCTAATGTCCTCTATCTCTTTTTTAAGGTTTTCTGCAATTGTTATTCTTTTTCCATAGGAAAAGGGAATTTTTGAAAGGTTATCTATTATTTTTATAGAGGCTTGAGAAATAGGAAAAGAGCCATTTAAATGCTCCTTGCACATAAGACCTCCATCCTTAATGTTTAATCCTATAGCATCTTCTCTCTTTTTACGACAACATATACATTGCGAAAAATTGGGAAAAAGCCCTAAAAGAAAAATTAGTTTAAATATAAACAATGGCTTTATCAAAAAATCTTTTTTTTCTTCTGTCCACGAAAGGCTTTCTATGAGCAATTGGAATATATTGTAATCTGGATGGGAAAATCCAATAAGTGAATTTGTTGCCTTTACAATAAAGGCTCCTATTTCCATCTTTTCTATATCCTCTCTTAAAGGAGAAAAGCTTTTTATTATTTTGCATTCCCTTATAATAGATGTGTGGTCTCCCCACCAAAATGAGAAATCAATGAAAGAAAATGGTTCAATCATTCCACTAAATCTACTTTTTATTTTCCTTGCACCCTTTACACAAGACAAAATCTTTCCAAATCTTTCTGTATAGATAACAACGGATTTATCATTTTCTTTTAATTCACCTCTTAAAAGAACAATCCCGGATGTTTTATAAAGTGGAAGCCTTCTCATATTAATCCATAGTCAACAGATTTAATCTTTACCAATGGCTGTGGTCTGTGGACTATCGAGCGTGAACTATTCATTCCAAGTCTACCTCTCCAAGCAATGCCTTAAGAAGCTCTTCTTCTTTTTCAATAGGGCCTATGGCAATCACATCATCACCGGATTCTAACACTACCTTTGGATTTGGAGAAATAACCTCATTTTTTCTAAGAATAGCTACAATTGCTGTATTTTTTGGAAGGGAAAGCCCTTCAATAAGCTTGCCTTTTGCTGGTGATTCCTCGCTAAGGTCAACCCTAACAATAGAAAGATTTCCCTTCTTAAAGGTCAAAAGGTCCATAAAATCATCCATTGATGCCTCTTCCTCAATTATCTTTGCAATGATGGATGTTGAATTTATGGAAATATCAACGCCAAGCTGGTTAAATATATGCTCATTCTTTGGGTCATTTACCCTTGCAACGGTTCTTGGAATATTAAATATCTCCTTTGCAAGCTGAGAAATAACAAGGTTATCCTCATCGCTTCCTGTTGCTGCAACAATAACATCAGCCCTTTCTGCCCCTGCATCCTTAAGCGTTTGGGATTCACAACCATCTCCTTGAATGACAAGGATGCCAGAAAGCTCTTGTGCAAGTTCGCTGGCTAATGTTTTATTCTTTTCAATAAGAGATACTTCGTTTTTATCCTTAGCAAGCATATTGCTTAAGTGAAAACCAACCTTTCCTCCGCCAATAATGACAATGTACATTTAATCTTCTTTCTTTATTCCAATAAGAACATCCCCAGCTTGTGATTTTTCTTCCCTTTCTGGTTTAATTATTTCTTTTTCCCTCATTATAGCAACAACCTCTATTTTTTCCTTTTTCTCTATTTTTTCTATTTTCTCTTTAGAAAGCTCCTCTGTTGCTTCTATCTCTATAAACATTGTATCATCCCTTAAGAATGAATGATGAATAAAATGGGGATGTGTAAGTTTATCCTTTATGAGCTTGGCAATAAGGGTTGTTCCTCCAATAACATCAAGACCAAGCTCCTCATATGTCTCCTGCCTCTTTGGGTCATAAATCCTTGTTATAACCTTCTTTATCCCAAAGAGCTTCTTTGCAACCTGGGCAGAGATAATATTAACATTGTCTTTGTCAGAGACGCAGGCAATGGCATCTGCCCTTTCAATCCCAGCTTCTTTAAGGTCATCCAAATTAAACCCAGACCCTTCTATGGTTATCCCATTAAATCCTCCTCCTAGCTTTGAGAATGCCTCTTGATTTTTGTCCATAACAACAACATTATGGCCCTCCTTTGAAAGGAGCAGGGCAAGCTCACTTCCTACCCTTCCACAACCAATAATGATTATATACATCTTAAAAACGCAAAAGTCAAAACGCAAAACTAAAAACTATGGTTTTATTTTTATAAAATTTTACCAAAGTTTTGCATTTTTAGTTTTAAATTTTAAGTTTTTCAACATACCAATCTATTGTCTTTTCTATTCCCTCCCTGAAATCTACCTTTGGAGAGAATCCAAAAATCTCTTTAAGCCTTGATATATCAGCTGGGTTTCTCTTTGGATCACCTGAAATTGGAGGAAGGTATTCTACCTTTAAATTCCTTCCTAAAATCTTTTTTATTACATCGGCAAGATAATTTACAGAAACCTCATTAGGGTTTGCAAGGTTTATTACCTTTCCTATTGCCTCTTTTGTTTCACCTGCCTTAATTGTAAGGGAACAAACATCAGAGACATAGGTAAAATTTCTTTTTTGCTCTCCATTTCCATAGATTGTAAGGGGTTTATTAGAAAATGCAGAGTGTATAAATTTTGCAATAACGCCTGCCTTATCAATATCCCCAAGCTGACGGGGTCCATAGACAGAAAAATACCTTAAGGTAACATATTGCATGCCATATAGCTCATAATATATCCTTGCATAATGCTCTCCTGCAAGCTTACCAACCCCATAGGGATGGGGAGGCAAAAGGGGCATATCCTCGGAAAGCAATCTATCCCTTACACCTGCGTATACAGATGAACTTGAAACATTTATAAACATTGAAACACCTGCCCTTTTGGATGCCTCTAATACATTCAATGTCCCTGTAATGTTATATTCATTTGCCAGAAGGGGGTTTTCAATGCTCCTTTGTGCCCTATTCATTGCAGCAAGATGAAAAACCTTATCTACACCTTTAAAAAGCCCTTTTATCTCGTCAAAGTTTGCAATATTGCAGATATTTATAGAGGCCCCTAAATTTTTTAATATGGAAATATTGCAATCAGAGACAGAAAGGTTGTCTATAACAATAACATCACATCCAGAAGAGACAAGCCCCTCTACCAAATGTGAACCAATAAAACCAGCACCACCTGTAACCAATACTTTCATCTTTTGGTTAAATTATTCTTCTTTTACCTAATAAGTATTTCTCCCAGATAAATCTTTATCTCAATTTCAAATCTATTCATAAAATCCATACCTAACAAACCATCTACATAGGTTCCAAAAGGCAGTGTATGGGCTAAAACCTCAAAGTTTTCAATAGCTTTTCCCAAACAGTGAAATCTATTCGCATCAACTACAGGAACAATCTCATATCCACTTCCAGTAATAATCCTTTGTCTTCTTTTGGGAATTGCTGGGCTACATCCTATATTTTCCAATATCTCCTGTGAAATAATCGTATATGCAGAACCTGTGTCCAAAAGCAGCCTAGGATATGCCTTTCCTTCTTTACCTTCAATAAAGGCTTTAAGCATAAGTAAATGTCCATGCCTTTCAAGTTTATATGATTTCATAGCATAAAACTACCGCAAGGTCTTCGGGTATCTTTCCCGTGTATTCTATAGAAAAATTTTTTGGCCTTTTTTCTAAAAGGTTTTTGTATATTTCTTCTTTGTCTTTGGAATGGGCAATTATCTCTCCTTCCTTTATCATAAAATCATCATCTATCTCTTTTACATCAATCAAAACCCATTCGTCTTTATATTGCCTTAATATCTCTTTCCACTTCATAACTTTCTTTTCGTTAAATTAAATGCAACCTCCCTTGCCTTTTCTATAATCTCGCTTTCGCCGTTTATTCTTTTGTTTTCCATTAAAATTCTTCCATCGCAGATAACCGTATCCACACAGGATGGGTTTGCTGAATAGACAAGGTCTGATATAGGGTTATACCCTGGGGTAAATTCGGGTCTTTCAATGTCAATTATTGTAATATCAGCAAGCATACCCTCTTCAATTTTTCCTGTATTTATATTAAATCCAATTGCTGGGTTTATTGTTGCCATATCAAATGCTCTCTCTGCCTTAAGGGCTGTTGGGTCATTAGATGAAAATTTAAAAAGCAGAGAGCCAATTTTCATTGCCTCAAACATATTCAAGCTATTGTTTGAAGATGCACCATCTGTTCCAAGGAGGCAGGGTATTCCAACCTCCTTTAAATTAAAATGAGGAAAGACCTTGCCCACACAAAGCTTCATATTTGATATAGGATTAAATACGCATTTTACCTTATACTCCTTTAAAATATCAATCTCTTTCTCTGAAAGCCAAACACAATGACAGGCAATTACCCTTTCGGAAAGAAAGCCAATCTTCTCAAGGTATTCAACTGGACGAAGATTGTGCTTTTCAATACAATCCCTAACCTCCTTCTCTGTTTCTGAAAGGTGGATGTGAATAAAGACATTATTCTCTTTTGAAAAATTAGATGCCCATCTTAAGGATCCCTCTGATACTGTATAGATTGCGTGTGGTCCTAAGGCAAATGCTATCCTATTGGAATATCTTTTAGCCTCCCTAAAAAGGTTTTCATTAAGCCCTATTTGCTCCTTTGCCTTTTCCTTATTAAACATATCTATAAACACAGCCGAGACGATTCCACGCATTCCCATTTCTTCTGTTGCTTTGGCTGTTCCTGAAAAATGCCAATACATATCGTTAAATGTTGTTATTCCATTTCTTATCATCTCAAGGCAAGCAAGCTTTGCTCCCCAATAGACATCTTCTTCCTCCATCTTTGCCTCAATAGGCCATATCTTTGTAGAAAGCCATTGCAGGAGAGGCATATCATCTGCATATCCACGAAGAAGGGTCATTGCAGAATGGGTATGGGAATTTATAAATGAAGGTTGAGCAAGTTTATTCTTTCCATCTATTGTTTTATCTGCAGGAAGATTAAGACCTTCGCCTATCTTTTTAATTATATTTTCCTCTATATAAATATCCCTTTTTTTACCATCCAATAGGAGGATATTCTTAATTAAGATGCTCATTATAATAAAATTAAAACTTAAAAGTCAAAACGCAAAACCACAACTTAAGACCCAGAGAATAATAGAATTAACTACCAAAATTAAATTTGTTCCATAATATTTGGATGCTTAAAAGGATAGATTGTAAATACCATATTATTTTCATAATATATTCATCCTCTGTGTCTTAAGTGGTGAATAATTACAAACATTTTATCAAAAATTTTATTCCTTTGCAATAAAAACCTTAATATCTGTCATAACCAAATGAAAATGTCCCCTAGTAGACAAAATAGAAATGTCTCCCCTAATCTTCCTTGCATATTAAGTAAGGAGAAAAAAAGAAATGGAGGGACATTTAACGGGACTGGTGCAAATTTTGTAGGGGATGTTTTTTGAAAAATAAAGGCTAAAGGAAAGAGGCTAACCTTTTGATATTAAGAATAGAAAAACTAAATAAAGGAAGGTGAACCTATGATTATTATCGGCAATTTAGAGGATTTACTTAAGGAGGAATTTGAATCTTGCAAATTCCTGTGCTGTCCAGAGTGCAGTTCTCCCTTTGTCACACATTATGGATGCTACCAACAGA
>JBFMDZ010000128.1 GCA_040753555.1 bacterium | reverse complement strand
TCTTCCACAAACAAAGGAAATGCATCATTTTCCTGGGCAGGAAGCGATAATGTAACTTTACCAAGTAATCTTTCATATTCATATAGCCTTGGGAAAAAAAGCGAGGTTTTTTCAAACAATCCCTCTGTCTCATACGAGCTAGAAGAGGGAGATTATACCTTTTACCTTAAGGCAAAAGATGAGGCAGGGAATGAAAGAAATATCACCTATTCCTTTAAGATAGAAACAAAGTCAAAAACGGTAAAAGCCCCCGGCTGTGACCATCCTGATGAGACAATGGATGTAAGCACAATCCATTATGACAAGGTAGAGGTAGATTTTAACTCAAAGATTCTTATTTTAAACAATGGATTTTCAATGGCGGTTTGTGATATGCTAAAAGACATAGGGGAAACATTTAACCTAAGAGACCCAAGTGGAGAATTAAGTTTATTCACCAAATATCCTATTTTACTAATTCCTACCGGTGGATTAGATGGCTTAAATACACAATCATTCAAAGAGAAGCTAAAAGACTATGCAAAGGGTGGAGGAACAATCATCTGCTTTGCTCAACAATATGGAGAGGATTTTCAAATACTCCCAGGAAGCCTTACTGCCTATGGCTGGAGGGAAGACCAGAGTTGCTACTCAAGTAAGGAATCAGGTAGCAAAAGAAGAAAAACTTATGATTAACAACCTCATTACCTTTGTAAAGAACAAAGACATTCAAGAGATAGAGCCAGAACAAACCATCACCATTCCCCTAGGCTCAACTGAAACAATAAGGCTTTATAACCCAGAGAAAAAACTAATTGCTACCCAAACAACCAATCTATTCACCTACACACCAACAAACAAAGATATTCTGGGGATATATGAGATAAGGTATAGAACAAATATAGAGGCATTTGTTTTAAGGAAGAAGATACCGGTTGGAGAGATAAGCCTTGAGGATTACCAGATTTGGGCAAATGCACCGGAAATGGCTCAATCACAAATGTTAATCTTCTACGATTTTATTTACTATAACAAAATGTATATTTTGGAAAGGGGGCTTGGGGGAAAACAAGAATGAAAGTTAGAAGTCAAGAGTCGGGAGTCAGGAGTCAGAAGTGAGGTAAAGGTTTAAATAAAAGGCAAAAAATTTGTTTGACAAAGAGGAGCAAGTGTTGTTAAAATTAGCTTAAGAAAATGAAAGAAGCACTAAATCCAAAGCAGGAACTAAAAATGTCCAATGACCAAATCCCAATGACAAACAAAATCCCAATGTCCAATGACCAAATAAGATATGATCTGGAAGAACGCACCGCTCTGTTTGGAGAAGCAATCATAGATTTTGCAAAATCGTTACCAAAAGATGTAGTCACTATCCCATTGATTAGCCAGATTGTTAGAGCTGGAACGAGCATAGGAGCAAATTATATGGAGGCTGTGCAGCAAGCACAAAAAAAGATTTCATAGGTTAAGTATCTGTTGGAAAGAAACTAAAGAAACAAAGCATTGGCTTAGAATGATTGCTAGAGCGCTTCCAGAAAAGAAGGATGAGGCAAGAAAACTTTGGCAAGAAACACAGGAATTGGTTCGTATTTTCTCATCAATCTTGAAATGATATTGGACATTGAGTCATTGGACATTTATTGGACATTTGAATTTGGACATTGGGATTTATTATTAAATAAACGGAGGTGTTTTAAGATGTTTAAACAAACATTAAGAAGTAAAGGAATAGCCTGCCTAATTGCATTAGGCTTGCTTACTGGGATAGGTTGGGCAGATGAAAAGGGGACAGAGACAGCAATTGGCACAAAGACCATAGAGCCAACATTGGTCTTTGAATACAAGTCTGATGAACCAATTGTAAATGTTATCTTTAGTGAGGCAACAATGACATTAACTGAAGCAAAAAAACAAAAGAAGATATTGGATAGAATCCAGAGAGACATCTCTATAATTCAAACCTTAAATAATCCAAAGGATTTGGCTAGATATAAGTATCAATTGGGAAGGAAATACAAAAGGCTTAAATTGTATGAGGAGGCAATATCTTGCTTTAACCAAGTCATTTCTTTAGACCCCAATGGAGAATTTGTCATTAAGGTATATTATCATTTGAATGACTGCTATCAAGCTCAAAATAAGCCTGAGAATGCATTTGAGATAACAGAGAAATTAGTAGCTATTGATCCAAAGGCAAGATATGCTGATGAAGCATTACTTACAATTGCCTATTACTATCAAAACAAAGATTGGAAAAAGGCTAACAAGATATATGAACAGATCATTAAGATGTATCCTAAAAGCAATTCAGTTGATGACGCCCTTTGTTTCTTAAGCAATAATTACAAATCCTTGGGTTGCAAAGAATATGGGATAGAAAAGGTAATTGGTCTCTATAAAGAATTAGCCGCAAAGCTTTCTGATCTTAAGTATATATTATGGATAAAAGAGGAAATGGGGAATCTTTATCTATCCTTAGGAAAAGAGCAAAAGGCAATTAACTCTTACGAGGAATATTTAAAAAATCATTCTTCTTCTGTATGCCTTCCACGAGTATTAAGTTCTATGGCAAAGATTAGCTTAGAAAATGGTGACTGGCAAAAAGCAATAAAATTATATTATCAAGCAGTTGAAATTGTAAGAAAATCTGAATATAAAAGCCTTTACCAAAATACAAGGGCAAATTCAAGATATTGGTCTATAACTCAGGATATATATAGCTACCCATCATACTATTATCAAAAGATTGCAGAGATATATTGTCAGAGAAAAGAATATAGAAAAGCTATCAACAAATACAGAAAAGCAATTAAATATTTTGATTACTCTGATTTTTGTCCATACGGAATATATGATAACCACTTCTTAGGATACTATTATAACAAGATAGGAGAGATTTATGAAATACTTGGAAAATATCTATTGGCAGCTAAGGAATATAAAAAAGCAATTGATTCTGCAAATAACAAAGATACCTCAATTTATCAAATAAATGGAATTATAATCCTTGGCGAGGACGAATCTTCTTTTTATCAAAACAGGATAGAAAATATCCTCTTTCGTTACATTAAAAGCTTGGATGAAAAGTTTGTTCAAAAGCTATATCAGAAAAGGTCTATGTTTCAGAGAGCAAAAGAAGAAAAGAATACCCCTAGATTGAAAATGGTTTATATCCCCTCAGGTGAATTTATTATGGGAAGTGAGCAAGGAGATGATGATGAAAAGCCAATACGAAAGGTATGGGTCAACTCATTTTTTATAGATAAATATGAAGTTACCAATAAGCAATATGAAAGATTTGTTAAAGAAACAGGGTATCCTCCACCTTCTTCTTGGGAAGATGGCAAGATACCCCTGGGATTAGAAAACTACCCAGTGGTCAATGTTTCGTTTAATGATGCTTCAGTCTATGCTGAATGGGCAGGAAAAAGGCTTCCAAAAGAAGAAGAGTGGGAAAAAGCTGCTAGAGGGATAGAAGGAAGGATATATCCTTGGGGAGATGAATACAAAAATGGAGCAGCTAATCTCTATTCTACCTCAACAACCTCTGTAGGAAGCTTTTTTCAAGACAAAAGCATCTATGGATGTTATGATATGGCTGGAAATGTATCAGAATGGACGGATTCAAAATGGCCTTCTTCTGATGAAAATCCCATTTTAAAAGGTGGAAATTGGTATGATAACTGTGAGCCTTATTATGCCAGGTCATCTTACAGATATTATGATTACTCTCCTCATTATAATAGCATTGGAATTGGTTTTAGGTGCATAAAAGATATAGGAATTCATAAGGAGTAAAATATGGGAAAGATTTGTGTTGTTATCATTTTGCTGGCAGGAATATCATTCTCTTTGGAGTATAAGACTAAAAAAAGAGAAATTATTAAGAATTATATCCATAATGTATTGGTTTATCTGGAGGAAGAAGAGGAAAATTTTAGCCTTTGCATACCTATTCCTCCTGAAATTAACGGTCAAAAGATATTGAGATTAAAGATAAAGCCAATGCCTGATAAGGAATTAAAGATTGAAGGACAGAGGTATATTCTTTATAGAAAAAGAATCAAGCCTCACAAGGAATATATTTTTACATGGAAGGCAACAATTGAAACCCAGCCAATGCAGTTTATTATGATTGACCCTAAAAAGGTTGGAAGATTAAATGAAATTCCTCTCTCGATTGCTCATCAATTCACCATTTCCTCAGATATGTATAGTATGGAATCTGAGATTGTAAAAATGGCGGCTAAAGAGGCTGTCGGCAATGAGAAAAATCCTTATCTTATGATAGCAAAGATAGATAAATATGTGAGAAATAATATGAGATTTCTCCACGATGGTATGTGGGATAATGCTGAGGTTCTCTTAAAAAAGAAGATGGGCTCCTGTTCAGAATATGCCATTTTATTTTCTGCTCTATGTCGGCTAAACAGAATTCCTACAAGATTGGTAGCCAATACAGGGCATCGTTGGAAACAGGTCTATATTCCCAGGTATGGATGGGTAACTATGGAATCACCAGGAAATGGAGAGATATTTACAGGAGGAAGTTTGATAATCCAAATGCAGGGTGTAAGAAATGAATATCTATATGATGGTTGGGATTATAGAAGTTCATTTAAATTAGATAAAGAATGGCGTGGTCCAACAAGATGGGGAAATTCGTATGTTATTGAAACTATTGAAGAGAAAGATTGAAAATTGTTGTTTAAAAGAATGAAAAACCTTATTAAATTTTAACTAGGAGGTGATGTCTAATGTTTAAGAAGACATTGATTTTTGGGATGGTCTTGGGATTGCTTGGCTTTAGAGCACAAGCAGAGGAGAAATTAAGCCTTGAGCTGGTTAAGGAGATTAGGTTTAAGGAAAGGATTGTTGATGATCTAGGGTTTGTAAATATAGGTTTAGCTACATCAAGGGAGGATATTGAAAGAATAAGAAAAGCTTCCAAGCTTTCTCTTGATGAGCCTATCTTTCCCATAAGGGCAATAACAATTCCAGGAAAGGGGGTAAGAATCTTTGATGAGAAGGGAAATATTGAGAAAGAGATAAAGGAAGGCTTCCTTGTCTCAGAGAATGGGGAATATATTGTTTCTGGAAATGAAATAAAGACAAGGGAAAACAAAAGGCTATGGAAGGGAAATCTCCTTTCTCCCAAGACCTTTAGAGGTAGTGTTCTTTGTCTTTCTAATATAGGAAGCATAGTAAGTTGGGAAACCAGGAACGAAAAGAATAAAGATGGAAAAAGATATTTTATTGCAAGGCTTAACTTCTATGATGAGGAAGGAAACCTAAAGAATTTCACTGAGATAACCCCTAGATATTTTGCCAATCGGGGTCTGAAGAATCATTTTTCCCTCTCAGAGAATGGAGAGACATTTGCAACCTGGGATGATGGAGAGGTTCTTGCATTCTCAAAGGAAGGAAGGGAATTATTCAAACACAGGCTTGTTCCTAAAGAGATGGTGCATTCTCTTGATAAGATAAGGGTGTCCCCTGATGGAAGGTTCATTGTGGTAAGCTGTTTCAGGGGAAGGGGATACCTTAGCCATCCCCCTGATTATGAAGAAAGGCTAAAGAAGGTAGAGAAAGAATTGGAAAGAATGCTTGATAGAGGAGAATTAAGAGAAGGAGATCAATTTTGGACTAAGGAGAACTATGATAAAGCATACGAAAAGCTTCTTAAAGAAATGGGCATAGATGATAAATCCTTATTAGTCCTTGATGGTGTGGGAAGAAATACAATCTCTCTATTCTCAAGGGATGGAAAGCTCCTTTGGGAATATAATGTTCAACCTGGAGAACTTGCCATTTCCTTCTCTCCAGAAGGAGATTATCTAGGGGTTGGGGATTATCATAATGTGTATTTGTTTGAGACAGAGACAGGGAGATTGGTGTGGAAATGGAAAAATGAAGATACGGCAATAGGATGTAGTGGAGAAATTAGTCTTTCTTCAAACGCTGAATATATAGTTGTAGATTTTCGGATTAAAAAAATACCTTATTCTGAGTATACACCCGCTGCTTATATTTTCAATAAATCAGGTGAAGTTATATTAAAAACATATATAAAAGATTTAAAAGGAATCTTTCCTGTAAAAATAACTCCTGACGGAAAGCATGTTATTGGAATAAGGAACTTTAAAACAAAACCTCGTGATGGAAATTATGGTATTGTTATTTTTAAAAGGAGGTGAATAAAAAATGAGTGTGCCAAGCAAAGCGTATTGGTTCTTGTTGGTGAAAGTCCAACTTGGGCAAAGGTTAGCCACTAGCCCAATACTTAATTCCACATTTAGGGAGGTAACAAACTAAATGATGCTGGAAGGTA
>JBFMDZ010000127.1 GCA_040753555.1 bacterium | reverse complement strand
TTTACAGCATTCTCATAAAATATACCAAGGTTCCTATATCCTAAAATGTATTCCTTTAGGGATTTAAGCTCAATACAAAGCTTATCTGGCGTATAAATAATGGTTATACATCCAAAGTCAGGCAACAGGGTTTTTGGGCATATAGATGTGAATTCTGGGATTGTAATAGTAATTTCATAATTTTCAAATTGATTCTCAAACACCTCAATTTTTGGTAATTCTACATCCAAACCAACCTTTGCAAAGTCTTTATACTCCATAGAACCTCCTTTTTTGGTATACCAAAAATCAATTGAATTTCAAACAAACCCTTTTGTTAAAGGGCTAGGGTTAAGATGCCTAACTACTGTTAACCGAAAAGTTTGCAAACCATTTTTGTTTTAGCATAACACAAAAAAACCAATTTTATTTCAGTATAGTTAGTTTTATCCTAAAATGTTTGTATTGTCAACACCTCATTACACCTTTCGCATAGACCATCTCTATTTTCTGTAAAGCTTTTCATCCAGCACCTTGGACATTTTATTCCTTTGTGCTTACTAACCTCTATCTCTAAGCCTTCTTTCTTTTCAAGCTCAATAGAGGAGACAATAAATATTTCACAAAGCTCCTCTTTATATTTATTGAGCAGGTCAAACTTCCCTGTCTTTATTCTTAAGGCCGCCTCTAACGATGAAGCAATTTCCTTATCGGTCCTTTTCCTTTCCAAGGCAAGATTAACCACATCCCTTATTTCAAGAATTTCATCCATCTCTTCTTTTATCACAGGATTTTTATGCTTTTGATTTACCTCAGGAAACCCTGTCAAAAACACACTTTCGGATTTCGGATTTCGGATTTCGGATTTCGGATTTATATATCCCCATATTTCTTCTGCGGTGAATGAAAGGATTGGTGCAATAAGCTTTACCAGAGAGATAAGACATTGATAAAGCACATTCTGCCCTGCCCTTCTTTTGAGCGAATTAGCCTCTTCGCAATATAACCTATCTTTTAATACATCAAGATATAAATTTGATAAATCCCTTGTGCAAAAATTAAGGATTAGCCTAAATGCCCTATGAAACTCAAATTTAGAATAGCTATCTTCTACATCAATTATTAAAGCACAAAGAGAGTGCAAGATATATTTGTCAATAGCCTTTAGCTCATTATATTCTACGGATTTTTCACAAGAAAAATCATAAAGGTTTCCTAACAAAAACCTAAATGTATTCCTTATCTTTCTATATGACAAAATGATTGGTGAAAGAATCTCTTTACCTATTTTTATATCCTCTCTGAAATCAACAGAACAAACCCAAAGCCTTAATATATCTGCCCCATATTTTTCAACAATCTCTTGGGGAGAAATAACATTGCCGGCTGATTTTGACATAGCAATCCCCTTTTCATCCAAGATAAATCCATGTGTCAAAACAGCCTTGTATGGAGCCCTATTAAAACCTGCGATTGCTGTTATAATAGATGATTGAAACCAACCACGATGCTGATCAGAACCTTCAAGATATAGGTTTGCTGGCCAGGAAAGGCTTTTCTCATCCATTAAAACAGCGTAATGGGAAGACCCGGAATCAAACCAGACATCAAGGATATCCTTTTCTTTTATAAGATTTTTTCCTCCACAAAAGGGGCAGGATATACCAGATGTTATATCATTACTAAAATATTCATCTATTGAGCCATCTTTAATTATCTCTTGTGTTTTCTCAATGCTTTCCTCTGTAATATGGGACCTCTGGCAATCATTGCAAAAAAAGCTTGGGATAGGAATTCCCCATGCCCTCTGCCTTGATATACACCAATCGGCCCTTGCTTCCACCGTTGATACAAACCTATTCTTTCCATAATCTGGTATCCACTCTACATTATCACAAGCAGAGATTATTCTCTTTCTTAAATCCCTGTGGTCAATATTTATGAACCATTGGCTTGTTGCCCGAAATATAATAGGTTTTTTGCACCTCCAGCAATGAGGATATGAATGTAAAATTTCATCCTTTTTAAAAAGCATCCCAATTTCATCCAAATATTCAATAATCTTCTTATCTGCCAAAGACACATCCTCATCTTTGAACATTCCGGCAATGAACCTTCCATTATCATCAACATCGCAGATTAAGGGAAGGTTGTTTTTACAACCTGCGGCATAATCCTCTATTCCATGACCTGGTGCAATATGGACACAGCCTGTTCCAGAATCTGCACTGACAAGGTAATCAAGGATTATCTTTGATTTTCTTTCAAGGAATGGATGCTCTGCGTATTCATTGCTTAATTCCTTTGGAGAAATATCCCTTAAAACCTTGTATTCCTTTTCTTTCATCATAAGGGATGTAAGATCTTTCATCATTATTATTTTTTCTTTGTTATATTCTATCTCCTGATATAGGTATTCTGGATGTATAGCAATGCCTGTATTTCCAAACAATGTCCAGGGCGTTGTTGTCCATATAAGAAGGTTTTTGTCTTTATATGGGAATTTTACATATATAGACGGGCTTGTCTTTTCTTTATAAATAACCTCTGCCTCTGCTAATGCTGTTCTACAGGATTTACACCAAAATACAGGCTTTTTATCCTTATATACATAGCCATCCCTTACCATTATCTTAAAAAGCTCCAGGGTTTTTATGATGTATTCCTTTTTAAATGTAAGGTATGGATTATTCCAATCGCCAAATACGCCAAGCCTTTTAAATTCTTCCCTTTGAATATTGACAAATTTATTTGCATATTCCCTGCAATTCTTTCTAATTTCAGAGAATTCTGTATCCTTTGGGAGCCTCTCAATTACCTTATGCTCAATAGGAAGGCCGTGGCAATCCCAGCCTGGGATATAGGGTGTATTAAAGCTATTTATAGCCTTGTATTTTACAATTATGTCCTTTAAGATTTTATTTAGGCTATGCCCAATGTGGATATTGCCATTTGCATAAGGTGGCCCATCATGGAGGACATATTTTGCCTTTTCTTTGTTGTTTTCCAATAAAGCCTTGTATATATCCATATCCTCCCATTTTTTCAAAATATCAGGCTCTAATTTAGGAAGGCCTGCCTTCATTGAAAAGCCTGTTTTTGGAAGATTTATTGTTTTGCTATAATCCATAGCAATAGTATATCAAAGATTCTCTATAATTTCAATATAATTTGGATATTTCTCGGCAATTCCATAAATGCCAAGCCTCATTGTCTCAAGGATTGATAATGCTTCAGGGCTTGGTTTCAAGACAAGCCTTACATCAAGAAAACCATCTTCTCTTTTTACATTAAGGGCTAAATTAAGGTATTCTGAAAGCCCAAGAATGGCCGTTTGAAGAATAGCAGAGACGCCAGCACAGATTATATCCTCTCCCTTTTTCTTATAAAATGAATGACCAGATGCAGAGAAGGAGATTATCCTTTTTTCATTATCCCTTAAAATTTCTATTCTTATCATAAAACTAAATTATACAAAAATTACCTAGACATTTCTATTCCCTTTAGTTTAGACTTAAAAGATATGCCTGAGCTTCCTGAGATAGAGACTTTAAAGAATGAGATTATAAGCTATGGTCTTATTGGAAAAAGAATAATAGAAATCAATATCAATGATTTAAGGACAATAAATATGCCAGCCAATAAATTTAAAAAATCCATCTTGGGAGAAAGCATAGAGGGTGTAGAAAGAAGGGGAAAAAATCTTATTCTTAATCTTTCAAATAAAGGCTTTATTGCAATTCATCTTAAGCTTTTTGGTCAGATGAGGGTATCAGATAAGCCTATTCTGTCACAATTAAGCTTTTGTTTTGACAATGGAAAAAGCCTCTGCCTTTCCCAGCTTGCATTTGGTGCAGGAGCTAGCCTTTTCTTGGATACCTCATTGGAGGATGTTTTTAATCTTGGAAAGGATGCCTTAAAAATAAGCATTTCTGAATTTAAAGAAATCCTTAAAAAGGGAAAGGTAAAGCCAATTCTTATGGAGCAAAAGAAAATTGCTGGGATTGGAAATACATATGCAGATGAGATATTGTTTTTATCAAAGATAAATCCAGAAAGGGATGCTAGTTCATTAAAAGAAGATGAAATAAGGGTTTTATATAAGGCAATGGGAGATATTTTAAACGAGGCAATTAAAAATGGTGGTGTAACTTTGGATGACTTTATCCACCTTGATGGCAGAAGGGGAAATTTTAGATGCAGGGTTCATAACAGGGAGGGAGAAGCTTGTTTATCCTGTAATTCAGCTATAAAAAAAATAAGGTTGGGAGGTCGGGGAACATTCTTCTGCCCTAATTGTCAAATTTAATGGTTTATTTTCATTTTTTTGGCCTTTTGGTCATAATAACATTTGCTTCGGCAATACTTAGCTATGGTTCTGAAAGCCTTGCAAAAAGATATGGGGCTAACCTTGTTGGTTCGGTCTTTCTTGGTCTTATTTCAACCCTTCCCGAGTATATGTTTGTTATCTGGGCATCTATTAAGGGAAATTATGATGTTGCTATTGGTTCAACCATAGGTGCCTGCTCCCTTCTTATTACATTGGGTTATGGCTCGGTTATTTTAGTTTCCACCACCATAAGCAAAAAGCCGGTTAAGGAAATTCCCCTTTCACATCAGACACATATAGATATAATCTATTTAGGAGCTACAGCCATTATTGCCCTATTCCTTATTTGGGAAGGAAAGGGGTTAGACCTTAAGGATAGCATCATCCTAATTACCATTTTTCTTATCTATGTCATTCAGGTAACCCACCATTCATTAAACCATTCATTAAAATACAAAGCAGAGAATAAAGAAAAGGCCGGGAGCATAAAAAAGAGCTTTTTGTTTTTAATTATAGGTGGAATAATTATATTCTTTGCCTCAGAGCCATTTGTTGATACAATTATTGAGCTTTCCCATAAATTAGGGATAAGCCCAATAACCATTGCCATAATCATTGGACCAATTGCCTCAGAAATGCCTGAGAAGCTTACCGCATATCTTACAGTTATGAGAAATGGTGCTTTGGCTGAAATATCTATCTGTAATTTTATTGGCTCAAAAATAAATCACAATAGCCTTCTTATTGGAACATTAGGTCTAATTGGGTTTTTAAAAGGTAACTCGGAAATTACAGGAATCCTTAATATTCAATTTCTAATGATGACCTGTTTAACCCTGTTTACTACAGCCAATCTTATGAGCAAGAGACTTACAAGAGGACACGGCTTAATTTTTACCCTTCTTTATTTTTTGGTTATCTTCATAGCCTTTAAGGGAAGATGAATGGTATGTGTTCAGCTAATCTTAAGGAGAGCAATGAAGATAGGGATAGGCGGGATTCGGGATAAACGAGATAGAGGGGATAAATGCACAACATTGCCCGAATACCGAATCCCAATATACTGAAATAAAAGAGGCTCTTCACGGAATTTAGTGCAAAAGTAATTTATTTATAATGTTGCTTCTGATAAGGGTATAATATCCTCAAATGTTTTAAATAGGAGGATAACTTAAGATAGATGCAACAAATAAATTATCTCACAGAATTATCAGAATTTCAAGGATTTTATGTAAGAGGGGTAGAAAGAAGAAAGAATTTAGGATGTGTGATGAGGTTGTTTTATACTTGGAAAGGGATGGAGGGTATATCTGTAGTGGATGTAACCAGGAGGTCTATAGTAAACATAGCTCCTATTACGAGCAAAGCGAGTAACAAGGTTCTTGCCGAAGGCAAGGTTCTTATATACAAGAAGTAAGGCATCTACATCAAAGGAAATAGATAAAAGGGCAATAGAAAAGGCTCAAAGGGAAAGGGATTTAGATGGAATAGATGTTTTAGGAATAGATGAGATTTCAGTTGGAAAGGGGCAGGGCTATTTTATGAGATAAGTAGCCTTGAAGGACCAAATGGCCCTGAGGTTTTATATATAGGAGAAGGCAGAAAGGAGAAAGACTTAAAGCCATTCTGGAGCTTAAGTTTGGTAAGAGAAGGGCAAAGGGGATAACTTATGGAATAATGGATATGTGGAAAGGATTTATCAATAGCTTTCAAGCCCATTGTCCCTTAATAAAGATTATACATACAAGTTCCATATAGTAAGGCATCTCCTTAATGCCCTAAATGAGGTTCGTAAAGCAGAATTTCCCATTTTCCGCTACCTTAATAATAGATTAACATAAGACTAAAAAACTCTCAAGTTTTTTGCTTTAAAAACCGATAAAGAAGATGTGGAAGATATTTTAAGAAGACAAAATCAAGTTTTTCTCCAAAACAATTGGCTCTTTAGTCCTTCTTAAGATAAGTCCTTGATAAGATGAAGATTGGAGAGATTATTGATAATATTTGTCCAGCAGATAA
>JBFMDZ010000126.1 GCA_040753555.1 bacterium | reverse complement strand
CTTTCTTTCTCTGCCAATTCCTTAAAATACTCAACCTCCTCCTTTTGCTTTTTAAGAATTTCCTCTTTTCTTTCTTTTTCTTCTGTAATCTCTTTTTCAAGCTCATTTATTCTTGCTGTAAGATTTTCTTTTTCCCCATCTAACGCTCTAATTTGTGTTCTAAATTCCTCTATTTCTTTCATTAGAGCATTATTTTGAAGGACAAGGTCTGATGTTTCCTTTATCTTAACTGGAAATGGAACAATCTCACCATCGGCTGTCCTTACAATCCTTGAAAGAAGAAGGCTTAAAATATCAAGGTCTTGCTTTGTAAATCTTTCCCGAGTTGCCTTGTTATTAACGCAGACAACCCCAAAAACATCGCCATCTGCCCTTAAGGGTGCAGAGATAAGAGATTTTGTATGATACCTGTCTGATGTATATTGCCTTTTTTCAAATCTGGGGTCATTATCAATATCCTCAACAAGAAGTGGTTCGCCTGTTTTTGCAACATAGCCAGCTATTCCCTCACCAACCCTTATCCTTGTATTTGCCATAATAAGAGGGTCTAAGCCAACCGCTGCCTCTATCCTCATCTCTTGTGTTCTCTTATCAATTGTCATTAGAGAGCAAATCTCAGCACCCATTGCCCTTGAGATAAGGTCTACCATAATAAAGTATAGATTCTGTTTTCCCAAAGAGCTTGCTGCTCCATATTCTCCAGAAAATAGCTTATATGATTCTGATATAGCAAGAATTTCATCCTCTTTTTCTTCTAGCTCAATATCTTTAAAGAGAGCCTTAAGGGATAATGAGGCATAAGAAGAAATAAGGTTTGCCTCCCTCTCCAATATTTTCTTTAAAGCAGAGCTTTCAGCGTTTTCTGTGAATGAGACAAAGCCCTTCCTTATTTTTTCTCCTCCTATCTCTCTAAAGCCCAATGGAACCTCATAAGGAGCTATTCTACATCCTGTAACAAGACCCATAAAATCATCATCAAGAAAGATTGGAGAAAAGAAGCCAAAAAAACCGCTCTTGCATTCTAAAACAAAAGATTTTTTTTCATTCCTTGCCCTCCTAAAGCCATCAATTATAAACATTTTACAAGGGGTTTTATCCATTTGTTGGCAGGTTTCTCCCTCTAAATAAAGGGATTTTCCATCACTATCCATTAGGGAAAAATAAGGACAAGGAAACCCCCTTATTATTTCCTTTAGCTTTTCAAAAGAGCTATCCCTTACAAAATCAGAAAGCAAAACCTCAATCCTTCTTTTCATTAGTAATAACATTTCTATTTTATACTAAAAATTGAGTATAAGCAATGTTTAGATTTAGAATTTTATTGCAAAAAATTATCTCGCTTGGCTATAATTAGAAAGGTGGGAAGATTTTTTTTATTGCTTTTGTATTCAAGCCTTTGTTTTTCTACACCAATTGACCTTGAGATTGGAGCAAGGCCAGAGGGAATGGGAGGTGCATTTGTTGGTGTATCTGATGATTCTAATGCCATTTACTGGAATCCAGCTGGTCTTTGTGTAATAAGCAAAGGTGAGGCATCATTTATGCATGCAAATCCATTTTCAGCAGATTCTACATACATTGATTGGGTTTGTATAGCACAGCCTTTTAGAAAGTCCTCCGGGGTAGGCATTGGCTTGATTTATAAATCCTGTGTCCTTGAAGAAGGAAGTGAAAAAAAGAAAAGCAGGATGTCTGATTCTTGTTTTATTATATCAGCTGCTTCGTCTATAGGAGATTCTGTAATGTATGGAGCAAATATAAATATGTTTAGCCTATCAAGCAAGATAGAGAAAGAAAAAGGAATGGGCTTTGATATTGGTCTTTTATATAAAGGGGATTTTCCTATAAGTGATTTTTCAGCTGGTTTTATGTATAGAAACCTTGCTTGCTCAATAAAGGATGAAGAATTTCCAAAGGAGATAAGGTTTGGTGTGGCAAGAAGGATTTTTGGAGGAAGGTTTTTATTAGCATCTGATTGTAGTGTAAAAAGGGATGTAAATAAAAAAGAAAGGGATATAGGGTGGCATAGCGGATTTGAGCTTATGGCTCTTAAGAATATCTTCTTAAGGGGAGGATATGACAAAAAAGATATAACACTAGGATTAGGGATAATTTTTAAAAATTATGGGTTTGATTATAGTTTTTTAAGGGAGGAGGAATATGGGCTTCCTGATACGCATAGGTTTAGTTTTAACCTTAAGTTTTAATTTAGGATTTTGTGAGGAACTTATGGTTGCCTCATACCCTATAATTGACGCATCATTATATATTGATGGAAAGCTCTCTGGCCAAACACCTCTAAAGATTACAATTAAGCCTGGAAGGTATAAATTAAAGGCAGAAAAAAAGGGATGGATTTCAGAGGAAAAAGAGGTAGTTATAAAAGAGAAAGAGGAATATACTTTTGTCAATATCTTTGTGAGAAGGAAAGAAATTGTAGAAATTCCTGTAATAGAGCCTCAAAGAATAGCAATAAAAGCCCCAAAGATAGAGCCTATAAAAGAAGAACCATCAAAGGTAGTAGAAATTTCTAAAGAAGAACCATTAAGGATAGCAGAAATTTCTGAGGTAGAACCACCAAAGATAGTAAAAGTTTCTAAGGTAGAAGCTCCAAAGATAGAGCTTTTAAAGATAGCAAAATTTCCTAAAGAAGAGTCACCAAAAGAATATATTCAAATGCTTATCCTTAAGGCATCTTCTTTAATAGAAGAGGCAGAAAAGGAGGGGGCAGAGAGGTATGCAAAGGAAAGGATAAAGAAAGCAAAAAATCTCCTTAAAAAGGCAGAAAAAGAAAACTCAGTTGAGCTTGTTTTGTCTTCCATAAATGAAGCACAGCAGGCATTAAAGGAGACAAAAGAGAAAATCTCTTATTACAGCTCAAGCTATGTAATGGGAATATTCAAAAATATTGGAAAATAAAAAGGCTGTTATTCTTCTCTCTGGTGGTCTTGATTCTTCAACAATTCTTTATCTTGCAAAAAGCAAGGGCTATCTTTGTTTCCCCTTATCATTTGATTATGGACAGAGGCACAAAAAAGAGCTTGTTTGTGCAAGAAAAATAGCAGAATCTTTAGGGTTAAGCCTTATTGTTGTAAAGATAAATCTTCCCTGGCTTTCATCTTCTCTAACAGACAAAAAAAAGCCAATTCCAAGCCCAGAAAAAACAGAGAAAATAGGAGAAAGAATTCCATCAACCTATGTTAGTGCAAGAAACCTTATATTTTTAAGCATAGCAATATCATACGCAGAGGAAATTGGAGCAAATTCTATCTTTATTGGTGCAAATGCAAGGGATTTTTCAGGATACCCAGATTGCAGGGATGATTTTTTAAAATCTTTCTTTAAAACAGCATCATTGGGAACAAAGGCTGGCGTATCTAAAAAGCCTATTTCTATTGAAAGGCCATTGATAGACAAAACAAAAAAAGAGATTGTTCTCCTTGCAAAAGGGCTTGGTGTTCCATTTGAGCTTACCTGGTCATGCTATAAAGGAGGGAGGAAGCCCTGTGGAATATGCGAAAGCTGCTTTCTTCGCAAAAAAGGGTTTTCTAATGCAGGAATTATTGATTCTTTCAAACAGCAACTAATTTCTCCTCGTTTTGGACTATAATTTTAGGATTTGGATTTTTAGGTGGAATAGGCAAACCCTGCTCTTTCAATAAATTTATATGTTCCATCATCCCCTCTCTTGCCTTGTAAATACAATCTTCAACAGAATTGCCTATACCAGAAAAACCCTCCAAGTCAGGAGAGTAAAATCCAAAATATTCAGGATCCTCGGTAGCTTCAATTATTAAGGTGTATTCCAATCTAATCATTGTTTTTCTCCTTAGTATTTCTTTAAACCTGCTGCCTTTAGTATAGCATAACAGGTGCCAGTAGGAACTTCCTTTGAACCATGATAGTCAATCCGAATTAGCTTATCCCATTTCGGCTTTCTATAGTATCTTATAGACCCCTTTTCTTTTACAATTCTAAACCCATTTTCTTCCAACAATCTTACCAATTCGCTGAATTTCACTTATATTCTTTATCTTAATTTTATAAAAACGAAGGAGGTTTTGCAAGAAAAAATTGTAATTGTGATGCTATTTTGGAAATGTCAAATATACTTAATTCTAAAGGCCTGGCATCTGGAGAAATCCCTTTTTCTTTCAAGAGAGAAAGCAAAGTCTCCTTTGGAATTTTAAGTTTTAAAAGGGAGTTTATTATCTTCTTCCTTCTTTGCGAAAATAGGGTTTCTACAATCTTCCCAAAATTTGGGGAAGGAACAATTTGGGGCTTTTCTAAAAAATTGAGTTTAATAAGGGCTGAGGAGGGTTTTGGTCTTGGAATAAATGATTCTGGGCTTATTTTTATAACAATTTCAGGCTTTGTATAAATTTGAAGAAGGATAGAGAGCATACCATAATCCCTTCCAGAGCAAGATATTATCCTCTTTGCAACATCATATTGAACAATAAGAAAACAAGATGTGATATAGCTCTTAAATTTTAAAAGGTGAAGGATTATTGGTGTGGTTATGTGATAAGGGAGGGAACCAAAAACCTTTGCTTTATCTTTTAAAATTAAAGAAAGGTCAATCTTTAAAATATCCTTCTCTATTATTTCTGCATTCTTAAAGGATTCCAGGTTTTTCTTAAGAATTGGGATAAGATTAGGATCTATCTCGCAGGAAATGAGCTTATCTACCTTTGGTGCAATCTCTTTTGAAATAATGCCAATCCCTCCCCCTATTTCAAATACAGTATCGCTTTCTTTTAAGCCCAATTCCTCAATGATTTTATCTTTTATATCCCTATCTATAAGGAAATTCTGGGAAAGGTCTTTTTTTAGCCTTATATTATGCCTTTTAAGGACATCAATTGTCTCATTATAAAGCATCTATTCTTGCCTTCATACTTTCCTTGTGTTTTATAAGGCCCTCAATTTCCGCCAATCTAATAGCATCCCTATCTTCTAAAACCCCATCTTTGCTATATGAAATAAGAGAAATCCTCTTTTGAAAGGAAGAAACCGAAAGGCCTTCCAAAAACCTTGCTGTTTGGGATGTTGGAAGCACATGGGATGGTCCTGCAATATAATCGCCCAATGCAACAGGAGAATACTCCCCAAGAAATATAGCACCTGCGTTTTCAATTTTTTTAAGGAGGGTTTCTGGATTTTTTGTATAGAGGCAAAGGTGTTCAGGAGAGAATAGATTGGAAAGAAAACAAGCATCGCCCAAATTTTTTGTAATTATTATTGTTGCCTTATCGCCTACATTTTTTTCAACCTCTTTTGCAAGGCTTTCTGATGTTGTAATCAATATAGAAAATCCACCAATTCCATGCTCTGCTTGGGCAGAAAGGTCAAGGCTTACAAAAGAAGGATTACAAGAGGAATCTGCAATTATCAAAATTTCTGATGGACCTGCTAGAAGGTCAATTCCAACATCGCCAAAAACAAGCCTCTTTGCAATTGTTACATAGATATTCCCAGGGCCTGCTATTAAATCAACCCTTTTTATTGTTTCTGTTCCATAGGCAAGGGCTGCAATTGCCTGAGCTCCTCCCATTTGATAGACCTCATTGATTTCAAGAAGATGGCATACTCCAAGAATGTAGGGATTTATTGGTGAAGGACAAGCTACAGCAATCTCAGAAACACCAGCTATCTTTGCTGGAATTGCTGTCATAAGTAAAGTTGAGACAAGGGGGAATTTGCCACAGGGAATGTATAAACCCACCCTTTTTATAGGTCTTATAATTCCACCAATTGTTTTTCCCTTTTTTGTTTTTTTCCAAGGCTTTCTTAATTGCTTTTTATGAAAATCGCTAATGTTTTTAATTGCTTTCTTTATGGCTAAAATATCCTCTTTTTTTATTTCTTTGTATGCAAGAGAAAGCTCTCTTTCATCCACCCTTAAAGAGGAAAGGCTTATTTTATCAAATTGTTTTGTAAATTTTAAGATAGAGGCATCCCCATTTTTCTTTACTTCAAATATAATTTCTTTTGTTTTTTCTATAATTTTTTCATCAAAACCTTTGTTTTTTATTTCTTCTATAACCTTCTTATCCTCTGAATACCTTAAAATTCCCATATTTACAATTTTACAAAATTCTCTATAAGCCTAAGCCCAATTTTGCTACTCTTTTCAGGATGAAATTGGAAGCCAAAGATATTGTCTTTGGAAATAGCAGAGGCAAATTCAATGTCTCCATAGTTTGTTTTACCAATTATAACATCCTCGCTTGGCACAGGATAGTATGAATGGACAAAGTAAAACCAAGGATTTTCTGGAATATCATTAAAGATTGGATGGTTGCTAAATCTTACGCCGTTCCAACCAATATGGGGAACCTTTACGGCTTTAGGAAATCTTATAAC
>JBFMDZ010000125.1 GCA_040753555.1 bacterium | reverse complement strand
ATGATATTGGACATTGGAAATTGGACATTTTTTTGACATTTGAACTTGGGATTTGGGATTTATTATAGAATGGATGAATTTTAAAACAGCCAAACATATAAAATACGATATACTGAATAGTTACGATTCTTGAAGAAAGTTGATGACTATAATCAAAATAAAAGGCTTAGGAGTTTGGGGTATAAAACCCCTGCTCAATACCTAAAAGATGAAAAGAATATTATCATACAACGTATCGTTAGCTAACAGCAACACCTACTTTTCTTGTAAATAGATGAATTGAAGGTAAAATCTGTGTTCCTTTTTCAAGAATTGCCCATTCAATTTTTGAAGGAGGATTTCCAAGTAAAGCTAAAATCTTCTCTCCTGTTTCTGGCATTATTGGGGAGATAAATAAAGCAATTAGCCTTATGCTTTCAAGTAACCTATAGAGGCAAGATGAAAGCCTTTCGCAATCAGAAATTTGCCAGGGTTTTTCTTTGTCAATATATCTATTGCAGAGATTTATAAAAGCCCAAATTTTCTCAAGGTATAGATGAAACCTTAATTCATCAAAATAGGAATCCATATTTTTAATAATATCAAATGCAGATTGCTGTAATTCCCCTCCGTCACATTTCTCTGGAACAATAGAAGAAAGGTATTTATTTACCATAGTAAGGCTTCTTGAAACAAAATTTCCAAGGTCATTTACTAAATCAGAATTAAGCCTCTGTATTAGATTTTCATAAGAAAAATCTCCATCCAGGCCAAATGGAAGGTCTCTTAAGAGAAAATACCTTAAGCAATCAGCTCCTACATCATCAGCTAAAAGGGATGGAGAAACAACATTTCCTTTTGACTTTGACATCTTCTCTCCACCTATCCTCCACCATCCATGCCCAAAAACCATTTTTGGTAGGGAAAGACCACAAGACATAAGCATAGAAGGCCAGATTATTGTATGAAACCTTAAGATATCCTTTCCAACAAGGTGTATATCTGGTGGCCAATATCTTTCAAATTTTTGGCTTTCATCTGGAAATCCAGCCCCTGTTAAATAATTTGTTAATGCCTCAAACCAGACATAAATTACATCGTCAGTAGATACAGGAATGCCCCATTTAAAATTCCTCCTTGTAATGCTTAAATCCATTAGCTCATCCCTTACAATATTTTCCATCTCAGCACATCTAAAGGAAGGTTGGATAAAGCCTGGATTCTCCTTAAAATATGAAAGAAGGCTATCTTTGTATTTTGATAGTTTAAAATAGTATGTAGGTGATTCTAAAAATGTTGTATCCCTTCCACACCCTGAGCAGGTTTTTTCTTTTAAGCAATAGCTTTCGCAAGGTATACAATAATTTCCACTGTATTGCCCCTGATAAATATCGCCATTTTTATAAATAAGCTCAAAAACATATTTCGCTGTCTTCTTGTGTCTTTCGCTTGTTGTCCTTATAAAATCATTATACGAAATATTAAGCTTCTTCCATAAGGACTTAAAATTTTCTGATTGTGTATCGGAAAGTTCTTGTGGGGAAATACCCTTTTCCTTAGCAGATTGCTCTATTTTTTGTCCATGCTCATCTGTGCCTGTTATAAACAACACATCAAATCCAGAGAGCCTTTTATACCTTGCTATGCAATCAGCCGCTATTGTCGTGTATGCATGGCCAATATGGGGAATGTCGTTCACATAGTAAAGGGGCGTGGTAATATAATATTTCATAATAAATCAAAAAGTCTACTAATTACATACAAAATTATTTTATAGGCACCTCAATTATCCTTTCATCTTCAAGCTTTACTTTTATAGAGGAGCTAATGGGACAGACCTCTTCAACAATACCAACCCCTTCATTTGTTTTATAAGAAGAGCCCTCTTTTGGCGCCCTTTTTCTAAACTCCTTATAAAACTCATATTCAAAGGAAAGGCAGCACATAAATCTTCCGCATACACCTGTTATCTTAGAAAAAGACATAGATAGGTTTTGCTCCCTTATTACCTTTAGATTAACAGGGCTCGTGTCTTTTGAAAATTTTGAACAACAAACCTCCCTTCCACACCAGGAAAAGCCTCCAAAGAGCCTCACCTCCTCCTTTATCCCTATTTGATAAAGCTCAATCCTGGCTCGTAAAGAACTTGCGAAGTCTTTAACAAGCTCTCTAAAATCAACCCTCTCGCTTGCACTAAAATAAAATGTGTATTTTTTTTCATCCAAAGAAAGGTGGACATCTATAAACTTCATATTAAGGCTATGGCTGTTTATCTTCTCTATAAAAATCTTTTTGGATGCCTCCTCTTTTTCTTTATTTGCTTTTTGCTTCTCAAGGTCTTCTTCTGATGCTTTTTTAATAATCCTTGGAATATGCTCTTTTATTTTCTGCTCATCTAAAACCTTTGGCACTTCAACACTTACACCTATATCGCAATATCCTTCCATTTCAACAAGGTAGCTTTCACCCAATTTAATTGAAAGCTCTCCGCAATCGCAATAATTTATCCTAGGATCCTTTGGAAATCTTATTCCAACTACCTCTTTAATCATTTGTTATCTTCAAAACCATTTTTTCTAAAGCAAGCCTTTTATTCACATTTGCTTTTAGAGATTCTTTTGCCCTTAAAACCTCATCCATCATAAAATAAAAGCCATTTTTCTTAAAAAGAAAAAGGAGGAGGTCTAATGTAGCTGGAAATCTTTCATCCATCTTAACAAGCTCCTCTATCAAAAGAAATTTAGGTTTTGTTTTAAAAGAAGATACCCATAATGAAATGGCTTTCTTTTCTTTTTCTATCTTGCTATAGTTTAATGCCCTTTCCATACTTCCTCCTGACATTTCAGCCAAGATCTCATCCTCAATACCGAGGGATTTAAAGGAATTTAAAGAAAGTGGCTTAAACCTTATTTTAAAACACCGAGACCTAATTGTTGGAAGGAGGCTATTTATTGAGCTTGTAATTAAAATAAACAATTGACATCCCTCTTCCAATGTTTTAAGGAGACAAGATGATGCCTCGGGGGTAAGAAAATGGGCATTGTCAATTACATAAACCCTCTTTTTATAGCTCGGCTTAAGGCTTGCCTCTTTTATTATATCCCTTATTGTATCAATCTTTATATAGCCATTATCATCCGTTATTTCCCTTATATCTGGATGTTTTTTAAGGCTTAAGCAGGAATTGCAAGAGCCACAGCCACCATTATCACAATTTATAGCTCCTGCAAAGGCAATTGCTGCCATTTTCTTTCCTATTCCCCTTTTTCCATAAAAGATTAAAGAAGGAATGTCCCTTCTTTTTAAAAGGCTTTTTAAAGAGGATATTGCTTCGTTTTGACCTATGATTTTATCCAAAAGCATTAGGTTAATAGGATATACATAATTGCTTTAATCTGTCAATCTTGACTTAAAAGGAATTATTTTGTATAATGTTTTTATGGATAAGAAATTTTATGATTTAATGATTGTTTTTGATGAAAAAGGGGGGAAGAGGGAAAAAATTACCGCTGAAATTACTAAAATTATTAACGAAAACAGCGGTTTTATTGAGCATATTGATGAATGGGGGGTGAGAACCCTTAGCTATCCAATCAAGAAGTGTTTAGAAGGGTTTTATTTGCTTATAAGATTTTCTGTAAAGCCAGAGTCTATCTTTTCAATATCAGAGGTTTTAAGGGTTTCAGAAGATGTTTTGAGGTTTCTTGTTACAAAAAGAAAAAATCCCCTTCCAAAGGAAGAGGAAAAAGAGAATAAGGTGGAGGTGAAGGAAGAATGAGAGGATATTCAAGGGCAATAATTATGGGGAATTTGACAAGGGATCCTGAGCTAAAATACATTCCGTCTGGAACAGCTGTTACAAGCTTTACCGTCGCTGTCAACAGAAAGTACACCCTTCAGGGTGAGGCAAAGGATGAGACAAGCTTTATACCCGTTGTTGTTTGGGGAAAACAGGCAGAGAATTGCAATCAATACCTTAAGAAAGGCTCTCCTGTTTTTGTTGATGGAAGGCTTCGTCAACGCTCATGGGAGACATCTGATGGTCAGAAAAGATCAACAGTTGAAATAGTAGGATTGACGGTTCAATTTCTCTCAGGAAAACCCTCTGAGGGAGAAATTGTTGAGGAAGAAATGCCCCTTCCTCCTGAAGAAGACCTTCCATTTTAGGAATTTAGAATTTACGATTTGGGATTTAGGATTTAAATCCTAAATTTCTAAATCCTAATTCCTAAATGATATATGGAGAGGTGCCAGAGTGGTCGAATGGGGCTGCCTGCTAAGCAGTTATACGGGTAGATCTTGTATCCTGGGTTCAAATCCCAGCCTCTCCGATTGGGAATGAAAATAGGATAGCGAAGGTGAAGTTAAGGTTGGGAATAAAAACGGGATGAGAGAAAGATGGAATTTGAAGCCCAAACGAAGTGAGGGCCGGGAACAAGAGATTATACTGAAATAAAATTGGTTTTTCTAAAACCAAAAATGGTTTGCAAACTTTTTGGTTAGTAGTGCATTGGAACATTAAAAGTTAAATAATGTCTTTTTGCTTTATAGTATCTTGCATAAATTGTTGCAATATACAGTTGTTGCTACTTTGTCAATGTTAAATTTAATTACTACTAAATATGTTAAAATTTTAAGCTTAAAATTTCTTCATATTCCCTTTGACTTAAAAACTCTTCAATTTCTCTATAAAACCCATTAACTCTCCCCTTCTTTGCTAAATAAGTTTTATGAATAACCTTCCCTTTATAAAGAATATAAACCTTCCCATTACCAAGAACTTTAGATCTCAACCACACATCCTGCAAGGGAAATTTTGAAATACGAAGTATCTTGCGAGCGAAGCGAAGCAAAAATCAGAGGGAGGAAGTTGGATTATATCTTTCTCGTAACTTGATTGTATTGTCATTGTTGACCTTTCTTTCAAATCTCTTACAGAATACAAGGTCAAGATTACATCCAGAAAGAATGGGTTTAAAGACACCATCAATTCCTTCTGTTTTAGCAAACTTCTTGTTGTAGTAAGGGATAAATTCTTCCTTGAGGAATCTATTTGCTTCACCTTAGCTCCTTTAAGGCTCTTTGTATATGGGTATCTTCTTGTTCAACAGCAACATCTACATGCAATCCTCCATATCTTGTGGTTTTGAAATGTGAAGCTTTGTCCGCAGGGATGCATAGAATATTCCTTTAGGCTCAACAATACTTCTTATTGCCTCCATATTGCTGAATACCCCATCAGATGGATAGAATTTAGCAAATAAAATTTCACCTGTTGCATCATCTACAGCGGCTGTAAGCCACCATTTCACTGGAATGGATGAAATCCATTGATGCTAAAGAGGAATCCATCTGAACAAGCATTCCAGCGCTGGGCATCCTTCTTCGTCTTCTATAAACCTTCTTTTTCTTCTTTGGTTGATGTAGCTTGTATTCAATAAGAATCTTTCTTAATGTCTCGGTAACTATTCAGTATATCGTATTTTATATGTTTGGCTGTTTTAAAATTCATCCATTCTATAATAAATCCCAAATCCCAAGTTCAAATGTCAAAAAAATGTCCAATTTCCAATGTCCAATATCATTTCAAATTATTGGGATTTGGACATTGGGATTTCATTTGTCATTGGGATTTGGACATTGGGATTTTTATTCTTTGGCTTCATTATTTTCCTTAACATTATCTAAACATATACATTCCTTATTTCCCTATAGGGTGAATAGTTACATGTCTCGTAGGATAGCTTAAGATGATGCCTTTCTTCTAAATGATCTTTAAAATGTCTGATATTAAGAAACATATTGACCTTATTAGAGATTTCTTCATAAAGCCCTTTAATATATTCTTGGCTCATCACGGATTATGGTGATGAGAATAGGGTTTAAAGATTATATGTGTTTAACTAAAGCTAAATATACAATTGAGCTTCTTTGTTAAAAAAAGATAAACATACAATTATTTTGTACGTGTTTAGCTAATATTTAAAGAAAGCAATGAAATAAGTGAGAAGTAAAAAGTGAAAGATGAAAAAGAATGAAGAATTAAGACAAGGGTTTAATAAGAAACATTTACTTCCCACTTCCCATTTCTATATATGGTCTTTTTTTATCCAAATGATAATCGAAATTTCAAAATCACTTTTATTGCAAATGGATGAAATCTTTTGGTAGAATATTTTTGAAATGAGTGTTGTAACTGTAGAGAAAGACTATCAGATTCAAATTCCTTATGATAGAAGGGAAAAATCGGCTATCAATAAGGGTGATAAGTTGATATTAGAGGTGGATAAGAGGGGCAAGATAATTATCAATAAATTTAAGGAGAGCGGAGTTGATAGAAGTTTTGGTATATGGGCAGGAGAAAAAAATGGCGTAGAATATGTAAATAAGATAAG
>JBFMDZ010000124.1 GCA_040753555.1 bacterium | reverse complement strand
TTCTATATAATATATCGGCATTTTTGAGAGGAAACCTTAAGAGGCTTTTTTTGCGAAAAATATTTTCTTATTTTCCAGGAAGGCTTGATAATATAGCCTTTATAACTTCACCGAGAATTGCTAATTGTATGTGTTTAACTAGCAATGAATTTATTGTTGCAGAAGGTTCTCCATCATCCCTTAAAGATTTGCAAAAAAAGGAAAGCCTTGAGGATGCATTCCTTGAGATTACAAAATAGCCTCATTCATACTCCCTGTTCTGTATCCAGCAAGGTCAAGGGTTATATAGGAAAATCCAAATCCCTTAAGGGCTTTTGCAATCTCATCTTTTAGCTCTAAAGCCTTTTTCATCTCTCTTTTTTCTACTTCTATCCTTGCAATTCCATTATGAGACCTTACCCTTAATTGTTTAAATCCAAGGTCTTTCAAAAATTCCTCTCCTCTCTCTACCGTTTTTAATTTCTCTTTTGTTATCTTCTCTCCATATGGAAACCTTGAGGCAAGACAGGCAAAGGATGGTTTGTTCCAGGTAGAAAGATTAAGTTTTTTTGAAAGGGCTCTAATTTCATTTTTTGTAAATCCTGCCTCTTTAAGGGGGCTTCTTATTCTAAATTCCTCTTTTGCTTTCATTCCTGGCCTGAAATCTTTCTCATCATCAAGGTTTGTTCCATCAATGATATGGCTTATCCCTTTCTCTTTGGCAATATTTTCAAGCCTTAAAAATAGCCCATTTTTACAAAAATAGCACCTATTGGGAGGATTTTCTATAAATTTTGGGTTTTTAAGCTCATCTGTTTCAATGAAAATATAATCTATCCCAAAATTCTCTGCCATTGTTTTTGCCTCTTCTAATTCTCTTTTAGGATATAGAAAAGAATTTGCTATAACAGCAAGGGAATTTGGACATTCCAAGCTTACAAGGTAAAGAAGAAGGCTTGAATCAACGCCGCCTGAATAAGCAACCAAAACACTCTCCATCCCTTGTAGAATTTCCCTTATTTTTTTTACCTTTGCATTTTGCATTTATTTATAGTTATCCGCATAATTCTTCATAATAAGCAATCTCTCAATTTTAGATTTCTTTGCAAACTTCTTTGAAAAACTTAAAACTTAAAGCGAAAAACTAAAAACCACAATTCAAAACTAAAAACTACAAAAATTTCGTTAAGTCCATTGAGTTATTGAGTTCTATAACCCTCTCACTTTATGAACTTTAAGGATAGCCTTCAATTCTAATCTTTTAGTTTTGAGTTTTAAGTTGTAGTTTTGCATTTTTAGTTTTAAGTTTTTAGTTTCCTTATCTTCCAAATTCTACTTTTTACCAAAGTTCACATCTTGATTATACGAAGTTTTACGGAACACTATAATAAAATTTTACCACACTTTTGACTTTTGGCTTTCTTTATATCATCCCCTTACTTGATGGAATATCCTCTCTCTCAATCCTTGTTGCCCCTTTTAATACCCTTCCTATTCCCTTAAATATTGCCTCTATAATATGGTGGGTATCAGAGCCATAAAGAATCACAATATGGAGGGTAATCTTTGAATTATCAACAAATGCCTTAAGAAATGCTTGAATTAAAGATGTATCAAGACCATCAACAATTCCAGAAAATTCAAAAGCAATATTATCCCTTTTTATAACAAGATTTGGCCTTCCTGATATGTCCAAAGATACAATAACCAATGCCTCGTCCATAGGAATGGTTATATCAGCATACCTATTTATTCCCTTTTTATTCCCCAATGTCTTATTAAATGCTTCTCCTAGGCAGATTCCGATATCCTCAATGATATGGTGTGGAAGGTCTCCATTTGCTTCTATATCAAGGTCAAACATACTATGGTGTGAAAGCAATGAGAGAAGGTGGTCAAAAAATGGAATGCTTGTTTTTATATTAGATTCTCCACCTCCATCAAGATTTAGGTTTAGTCTTATCCTTGTTTCCTTTGTTTCCCTTACTATTTCTTCCTTTCTCATCATAATTGTCTATTATTTTTTAATCCCCTCTCTATCTCCCGATTATGGATTTTTTTCTTTATTGCTTCCCTTTTGTCATAAAGCCTCTTTCCTCTACCAAGCCCAAGCTCTACCTTTACCCTTCCTTTTTTAAAATACATCTTTGTTGGAACAAGAGCCATTCTTTTCTCCTCTATCTTTCCCCTTAATCTTTCAATCTGGTATTTATGAAGGAGGAGCTTTTTCTTTCTTGCTAAATCCCCTCCGGCTTGACTAATATGACAATTATATAGAAAACATTCATTATTTTCTATTCTAGCAAATGCTTCACTTATATTCCCCCTTCTTTCCCTTAAACCCTTTACCTCACATCCTGTAAGTGAAATTCCAGCCTCAATGGTTTCCAAAATTTCATAATTAAACCATACTTTTCTATTTGTGCATATTGTCTCCATCCATCATCTTTTGCATAAAAAATGCCAATAGGGTTTATTCTCAGATATAATAATGTTTGTAAAGGTATTTTTCAATTCTAAAATCTCTTTGCGGCAGACCCTCTGTTCAATACGGGTAAAAAATCTGTCATAAACATCTTGCCTGATGCGTTTAATGCTTTTTTCATTATAGGTTTCATAGAGGGGAATATACTTACCAAGTCCTACGGGTTTTAATAATTGTCCCAAAAATATTAGGGGAATATAGAAAAAAAATGTCCCAAATTGCGAGAATATTTCCCTAAAGATTGGGCTTTTAATTCTACAAAGATGCATCCGCAACAAGGTTACTATTTTTAAAACAAGACGAAAATATATAGGTTTATTATCCAAAGAATAATAGAGATAAATGAGTAATGTAGGGGCAAATCTCTTAAGGTTTATAACTTCATTCAGGCAAGGGGTTGGAAGGTGATGCAAAACGCCCAAGCAAAACAAAAAATCGCAAAAATTGTCTTTAAATGGAAGGTTTTTCAAATCCATCATAAAGAATAGGCAATTATTGGCATTTGTTAAATTCTTCCTTGCTATAAAGATAGCATCAGAAAAATCAATAAGAATCATCTCCTTACAAACATCTTTTAAATAATAGCTCCATCTACCATTTCCACAACCAAGGTCGCATATCCGTAAATTCTGTAGCAAAGCAAGGGGAACAAGGTCAAAATATTCCAAAAATTCTCCCTTATGTTCAGGTAAAATTTCATTGTATTGCTCCCATTCCTTTGAAAATGTATATTGAATGTCTCTTGCAAAATCTTCTACTTCCCTATTGTTGGCAGCATCTTTTATCCTTAATTCTTTCTTTACAAAATCAGTATATTCGCTTGGTTTGGATAAAATGATAACATCGTTGATAATTGGATACCTCGCATTATCTACTACCAAAAAATCCCCTTCTAAAAAAAGCTCTTCTTTTTTGAAAATACTTTTTAGGGATTCTATCTTATCTTGGTAATACACATTCAAAACTTAAGCTTTCTTTATCTTAAGAACCAAGCCTTCAATAGCAATAACCTCTATTTCGCTATCCTTTTCTATGTCTTCGTCTGATCTTGCTTTCCATAGCTCACCATCAACAAATACCATCCCTTCTCTTTGAATTTGGGTTGTTGCCCTTCCCCTATTTCCAATCATCCCCTTTGAGCCTGTTTTTACCTTTCTAAATTGTGCCTTTAACCCTAGGGTTATCAATATAAAAAACAAAACAACCGTTGTTATGGAAACAGAGAGAATGAGAGAGCTTGAAATGGCAACCTCTGGAGAAAAACCTGCATCAATGAGCATAAATGAGCCTAATGTTAAGGCTACGCCACCACCCAAAAGGAATACTCCAGGGGTTTGTGCCTTTATCTCGGCAATGAGCAAAACAAACCCTAAGAGGATAAGAAGAAGACCAGCAAGGTTAATTGATAGGTTTGAAAGCCCAAAGAATGCCATTATCAAAAATATACTTCCCAAAACAGCACCCAAGCCAATACCAGGCGAGGCAAATTCATATATTAAACCATATATCCCAAGTATTAAAAAGATATAGGCAATATTTGGTTCAGCCAGAGAATGTAGGAATTTTTCCCTAAAACTCATATTTATCTCATCCATTTTTTTGTTTTTTGTATGAAGGACAATCTTCTTATTATCCCTTGTTATTATCCTTCCGTTAAGTTTATTTAGTAGGTCATCTAAATCAAGGGCAACAATGTCGCAAATATTAAGAGAAATTGCCTCTTCTTCTGTTATTGATTTGCTCTCCCTAACAGCCTCCTCTGCCCATTCAATATTCCTCTTTCTCTCTTTTGCTATTCCCTTTATCTCTGCAACAAGGTCATTTAAAATCTTTTCTTCAATCTTCTCCGACATTCCCTCTCCCATTGAAACAGGATGTGCAGCTCCTATATGTGTAGATGGTGCCATAGCAACAATATCAGATGCAAGGCAGATAAATACACCCGCAGATGCAGCCCTTGCTCCCTTTGGAGATATATAAGAGCAAACAGGGATTTTTGAATTTAAAAGCTCTTTTACAATCTCATGGGTAGATGTAACAAGGCCACCTGGTGTATCAATCTTTATAATAACTAAAGAGAGGTTTTTTTGCTCTGCCTTGGCTAAACTATTCCTCACAAACCTTGCTGTTATCGGGTTAATAACGCCATCTATCTTTATAAGCCCAATATCAGCAAAGCAAAAATTAAGGTTTATCAATAATACAATAATGCAATAATGCAATATCTGATTTGGAAATTTTGTTATATGACTTAAGACTCCCGACTCCCGACTCCCGACTTCAGACTTCATATCCTAAAAAACCCTTTTATCTCCTTTAACCATGAAAAATGTTTTGATGCCTTTTTTGTCCCTTTTTTATGATGCTCCTTTGCAGAAAGCATAACAAGACCAACAGATGTAGCATAGAATGGCGTAGATACAGCATCAACAAGACCGCCTATGTTTTGAGGAATACCAATCCTTACAGGAAGATTGAATACTTGTTTTGCAAGCTCAATAGACCCTTCCATCATTGCTCCACCACCTATTAAGACAACACCTGCATTTATTCTTGGTTTAAACCTTGTAATCTCCCTATCCAACATAGAAAACATTTCTTCCATCCTTGATTGGATTACCTCAGATAGAACATGCCTTGGAATGGTTTGTTCATCTTGTCCTCCTAGGGATTGTAAAGCTATCTCCTCATTTTCAGAAATAAGGGAAGAAAAGCAACACCCCCTTTCCCTTTTTATCCTCTCTGCATTGTCAAAGGATGTTTTAAGAACAATTGAGATATCCTTTGTGATATTAGTTCCTCCAATAGAAATTGTATATAAATGATGGAGATTTCCCTCTATAAATATAGCCATATCCGTTGTTCCTCCGCCAATATCAATTAAGGCTACGCCAAGGTGCTTCTCATCAGGAGAAAGGACAGCCTCTGCTCCCCCTAATAATGATAAAATAGGTGAACCCATCATTTTTAAACCTGCCTTTTCAACGCACATTATAAGATTCTGGATGGCTGTCTTCTTTGCTGTTATAAAATAAACCTCTGTCTCAAGCCTCATCCCTATCATACCAACAGGATCTTCTATGCCATCCTGGTCATCCACCCTGTAAGATTGAGGAAGGTGGTGGAGAATTTCCATATCCTGGGCAATATTAACCGCTTTTGCTGTTTCAATAACCCTTTTAACATCAAGCTTTGTTATCCCTCCTCCCTTTTTAATGGCTATCATTCCTGGGTTTGTAATGCCTTTAACCGAGCTTCCTGATATGTTAATTGTAACAGATTCTATCTTGCTTCCTGACATAAGCTCAGCCTTGCTCATAGATTGTTCAATGGATGCTGTTGTCTGGGAAACATTTGAAACCATTCCCCTGTGTAGACCCGAACAGGGCTTTGTGCCTATGCCAATTATTTCTATCTTTCCATTCTTTTTTATTTCAGCGACACAGACACAAACCTTTGTGGTTCCAATATCTAATCCTACAATGGGCGACATTTAAAAACTAAAAAACTAAAAACTCAAAACGCAAAAATGTGGTAAAATTTATTAAAATTTTGAATTTTGCACTGTTATTTTGCATTTTACGCTTTGCATTTTGCATTTTTTTCATCCTGGATATAAAATTGTAATTGTCAAATCCTGTTTTGTTTTTCTATGGAGCCTTCTAAAATCCCTTTCAAGGTCATAATCAGATGAATAGACAATAAGAATTTTCTTCTTTTTCTCAGCAATTCTTTCTGGGGTGATTATAGAATTTGGGTATCTAATAAATGGAGATTCTTCTTCTTTGAACAGGGGATTTGTAAGCCTTACCCCAAGAATATTTCCCTTTTCCTGCTTTACCCTTGCCTCCTTTACATCCTCAACAAAATATTTTCTCTCCCTATCCCTTATAATATTTGTCTTTATTATTACCTCTTTCCCAGAAAGCTCCTCTTTTAATATCCTT
>JBFMDZ010000123.1 GCA_040753555.1 bacterium | reverse complement strand
TAGATGCACCCATTATTCCAAATACTATACTTCTTCCATCATTCCCAAATCCAACAAATAATTCAGCCTGGATTCCATTTAAGCTTGCAGAGGACAACTATGTTTCCCTTTCAATCTATAACATCTTAGGACAAAAGGTAAGAACAATTGATGTAGGATTTAGAAAGAAAGGCTCATACACAAAGGCAAAGGAAGGCTCTGCAATATTCTTTGACCTAAAGAACAACCAAGGAGAAAAGCTATCATCTGGGCTTTATTACTACAAGCTTAATGCTGGAAAATTCTCTGACACAAAGGCTATGGTTGTGAAATAATAAAGAAGGCTGTCTCTATCATTATTCTGCTACAACCTTTATTCTATCTGCCTTGTTTTTTCTTGTGCTATAAAACCTGTTGTTTCATTTATTTTAAAGAGAAGAATAGGTCTTGTTGGAGGAAGGCTTGTCCTTAAAACCTTTATAAAATCTCTTATTGCAGGGATTATAATGGGGATTTTTCTTTATTGCTTTCTTAAAATTGGCCTTCATAAAGCCCTTAATGTAGGAGGAGGAATAATCCTTTGCACTTTTATTTATCTCTTGCTTGGAAAGGTTTTTAGGCTTTCTGAGCTATCTACCCTTCGCAATACATTTGTAAGGAATAAATAAGGAGAGAATAAAACTTGAGCTTTCCACTTAGTCTTTATTTCTCCAAGCCAAGACAGAATTTTAAGCCAATGGTTGTGAAAAATTGACCAGAAAGTAGAATTCCTGCTATAATAAAGTCTATGAAGAAAAAGGGGCATTTTATTCCTTCTTGGTTTATTCCAAAGGATGAAACAGTAAGTTATGAGCCATGTAAGAAAATAGATTATTTCTTTGGGATTCTTTGTTTCTTTATTTCATTTTTAAATAGATATACTGAAACAAAATTTGTTTTTTGTGTTATGCTAAAACAAAAATGGTTTGCAAACTTTTTGGTTAACAGGTAGTTAGGTTAAGGTTAGGAAGCCAGTATGGAAGTTGGATTAGGATGTTTCCTGAAAAAGTGACTAACTTCCTAACCCTTAGACCAAACAGGCATCTTAACCCTAGCCCTTTAACAAAAGGGTTTGCTTGAAATTCAATTGATTTTTAGTATATTATGTAGATGAGAAATATGTAAAATCAGCCTGTGGAGTTGCTTATCTAGGGGTTCTAAAGGCTATTGATGGATATCTTCTGGAAAAGGGGCTTACAAAAATGATACTATCTATGAAGAATTGCATATCGCAGGCTATTATAGAGGGCTTCTTTATAATGTAGATGCAGTTAAATCTTATTTAAAGGCAACCAAGATTTTATAGAAAAGATTGAGTAAATAAAAGCCCTTCACCGACCAGCTCTTTTGCCCACCAAGTTTTAAAATTGACTTTTTAAGTAAAGAGGGGGTATAATTAAGCCGATGAAAAAGAAGAAATTTAAGCAAGGCTTTATCCAAGATAAAAAAGAGATAATCATTGTTTCCTTGCTTCTTTTGATTGCCCTAATCCTTAGACTTATCTATCTCTCCCACCTTAAGGCAAATGACCCTGGGTTTTACAATCCTCCACAGGGAACAGATATGCTTGCCTATGATAACTATGCCAAGCAAATCATTAATGGCACATTCTCTAACAAAGAGCCATATTACTATGGCCCCCTTTATTTCTATTTCCTTGCCTTAATCTATAAAATCTTTGGTATAGACCCTTATTTCCCAAGGCTTATCCAGATGATGCTTGGTGTATTTACCACCCTGCTTACCTACTTAATCGCAAAAAAGGTTTTTAATAAAACAATTGGCTATATCTCCCTTATCATCTCAATCCTCTATGCAATGTTCTATATCCACGAAGGTGTCTTGCTTATGGAATCCTTGGTAACATTTCTAAATACATTATCTGTTTTTCTTCTTTTAAGAATAGAAGATAACCCCTCTTACAAAAACCTTGCTCTGGCTGGAATTACATTAGGTCTCTCTGCCTTGGCAAGAGCAAATATCTTGCTCTTTATCCCATTTATTCTTGTCTGGAGGCTAACAATTGCGGATTGGAGAATGAGGATTATGGAATTAAAGAAGTTTGCTTTTCTTTGCCTAATTACCCTTCTTACAATCTCTCCAGCTACAATAAGAAACTACCTTGTATCAGGTAAATTTGTCCCAATCTCAACCAATGGGCCAGTAAATCTTTGGATTGGGAATAATCCTTATAGTGAGGGATGGTTTAATTATCCTCCATCTGAATATTTAAAAAAGATTGCAGAAAAGGTAAGCAAAAGGGGAGATGGAGCATATATAGGTGAGGTATTGAGGTTTGCAAAGGAATATCCAAAACAATTTATAATGCTTTTAGCTAAGAAGTTTTTGTTCTTTTTAGATTCCACAGAGATTTCCAATAACATAAATTATGAATTATACAAAGGGATTTCTTGGATATTTAGAATTGTCTCCATAAATTTTGGTCTCCTTGCTAGTCTTTCTCTGTTAGGCATTATTTTTTCATTAGGAAAAAAGAATCTTCTTCTTTATCTCTTTATCCTTTCATTTATGCTTTCTAATATTTTCTTCTTTATCCTTGCAAGATACAGGATTATCTTTATTCCTATTTTAATTCCATTTGCTGGATTTGCTCTCCTATGGTTTTATGAAAAAATTAAGCTTAAAGATTACAAAGCCATTTTTTTATCCTTGATTCTTCTAATCTTTTCTATTTCCCTTACTCACTCAAGAGCAACAGGAAAGATTTTGGCTCCCTATCTCTTTCCTTCCGGGTTTCATATTCAAAGAGAAAACGATGTTTTAATTAGGGATGATAGCGGGCTTTTACATGGAAAAAAAAGCTATAAATTTCAATCCCTAAATGATATGCTTAAAAAGGAGTTAATCATCAAAGAAGATTTAAGAAGATTTAAAGAGGCTTGCTTCTTCTTTAATTTTTGGGGAGAGCCTTCCGATAAAAGCTCAATATTGATATTTAAGGCAAATGGAAAGGAAAAGGAAACTGAAATTAAATCCCTTCCTCTTGTTCGTTATTGTTGGGTATATTTTAATCCAAACGACCTTCATCAGGGAAAAAACACAATTATTATAAAGCCAAAAAAGCTTAATTCCTCTATTAAAATTATGATTGATTCCCTATCTTCTTTTAAGAGGTCATATTTTAATGAAAATGAAAAATGGAAAATATTAAAAGATGGAGAGTATATGATTAGTTTAATTCTAAGAAAGGAAAGGTCAGTGGGAGGATTTATAGAGCAAGGAAGGGAGTATTTTAAAAATAAGATGTATGATAAGGCTATTTTTGAGTTTAAAGAGGCTTTAAAAAGAGACCCCGATTATTTAAACCTTCATTACAACCTTGGATTAGCCTATGAAACGAAGGGAAAATTGGACAAGGCTGTTTTGGAATATAAAAAGGAGATTGAAATATCTTCAAAAAGGAAGGATGAGTCGGACATAAAAGTTCTTATAGATACCCATAATTCCTTAGGAAAAATCTACTACGAAAAAGGGATGATAAAACAAGCTATGGAAGAATGCAAAAATATTCTTGCCATCGAGCCTCAAAACAAAAGAGCTTATAACAACTTAATAAACCTTAAAAAAATCCTTGACAACGATCAGTCAAAATGATTATTCTTTTTTCACGATGAATTTAGGGTTAAGGTTAAAAAATTTTCTTGCAAAATTTTTGCAAATTATGTTATACTTAAATAAAATGGAAAATATAAATTTGTTTTACATAGTTAGTTCCGAGAGAGAGAGAGAGAGAGAGAGAGAGTAACTCGCCAAAACCCAGCCCTTATAAAGAGTTGGATTTATATAAAATCTACAAAAGAGCAGGTTCAAAAAGCCTGCTTTTTTGTTTGGGAGATAAAATGAATAGAAACACCCTGCCTGCTGACGCAGACACCCCTCTAAACACCCCGTCCCTTCGGGACACCCCTCTGAAAGAGGGGAATGAGGGGAATAATTCCCCTTCTTTGAAGGGGTGGCAGACCGTAAGGTCTGACGGGGTAGTAAGGAGGTAAAGCAGATGAAAAAGTCAATCTTTGGGATTTTGATGGGTTTGGGATTTATGGCGTGCAAGCCAATTTGGGCAGAGACCTATGTTTCTGGGACAATTACCAACAACACAACCTGGATTTTAGCAAATAGCCCCTATGTTGTTACAGATACCGTGACTGTAGCATCTGATATTGCTTTGACTATTGAACCAGGGGTGACTGTAAGGTTTGGCACAGAGACATCCTTAATCTGCTATGGGACATTAAATGCAATAGGCATACCTCTTGGCACAATTACATTTACATTAGATCAAGGTACCCATACGGCAAGTCATTGGAAAGGGATTAAACTATTGGGCAGTGGAGCGCAGAGAAGTCAGATAAGCTATTGCGATATAGGATTCGCAAAACAGGCGATTTATTTGGAAAATGTCCCCGGGATTGTGGTTACAAACAATTTTATCCACGACAATAAAGGAGATGATGGGGCATCAGGCTCTGCCCAAGCAGGCGATGGAGGTTGTGGCATCTATCTTTTAAATTCAAATAATAACCTTATTGGAACAAATACAATTAAAAACAATGAGGGGGGTCAGGGAGGAACAGGTGTATGGAAGTCGGGTGGCTGTGGTGGCACTGGCTGTGGAATATATCTTTTACAATCAACAAACAATACAATATCAGAAAATATAATATCAAATAATACAGGAGGTCAGGGAGGAACAGGTGGTATGTGGGGTTCGGGTGGCTCTGGTGGCATTGGCACAGGCATTTATTTTTCAAATTCAACAAACAATACAATATCAGAAAATATAATATCAAATAATACAGGAGGTCAGGGAGGAACAGGTGGTATGTATGGTTCAGCTGGCAATCCCGGTCAGGGATATGGCATATACATTGAGCCAAATAGCTATAACAATATTATTGGCTCCTCTAATACCTATAATAATGAGCCTATCTTTTATTACTACAATCAATCGGGAATTACCATTGAGAATCAAAATTTAACCTTGCAGGGTTCTGGCTCAACTAATCTTGGAAGAATTGTCCTTATTAATTGTTCAAACTTTATTATTAGAAATAATTCCATTGCAGGTGGAATTGGTTCTAATGGTGAGTCTAACCCTCAAACTGGTTATGACTATATTAGTTTTTCACCCAAAGATATAGGAGCAGGAATATATCTTGGTTCATCTACAAACATAGTTATTATCAACAATACAATTTCCAAAAATAATGGTGGATATGGTGGAAGTGGGGGCGGCTATCTTTGCGGTGGTCAAGGAGGAACGGGAACGGGGATTTATCTTTTACATTCAAACAGAGTTACCGTTATAAATAACGCTTTATTTGATAACAATGGAGGGAATGGTGGAGGTAGTGGATGGGAAGCTGGTAATGGAGATGGTGGTGTAGGATGTGGAATCTACCTCGATTTTTCCTCAGATAATGTTATCATTGACAATGCCATCTCAAGCAATAAAGGTGGAAATGGTGGAAATGGAGGTAAGGGTGGTGGTGCTGGTGGAATTGGAGCAGGGATTTGTCTTTTTTCTTCTGGAAGTAATATTATTGAAGGAAACAATATTTCAAATATAATTGGTGGTAATGGTGGAAATGTTTATTATTATGGTCCTTATCCTGGGGGCAAGGGAATTGGAATATATCTTTTTTCGTCTAATAATAACAATATTAGAGGTAATACTATATCAAATAATATAGGGGGGCAAGCAGGAACAGGTGGTTCGGGTGGTGGCTTGCCTGGATGTGGCTATGGAATCTATTCCATCTCAAATTCTTCATCTACCATCCATTACAACAACCTTTCAGGCAACAAAAATGGCGATAATACAAAAGGCTATGGAGTTTATCACGATGGAAGCTTTGCAACCATCTCTGCTACTTGCAATTGGTGGGGTCATTCTTCTGGACCAGAGCATCCCATTACAAATCCATTAGGTCAGGGTGATAAGGTAAGTGATTGGGTTGATTATAAACCATGGCTTCCAGCCATTACATCCCTTGCCCCTTCCTTTGGTTTAGTTGGTACAACTATTACCGTACAAGGAATGGGTTTTGCTACCAATACCCTTGTTTCCATAGACTTCGGCACCCACCCAACCATCACCACAACCCAATCGTCTATAAACGGCACCTTCTCCACTACCTTCATCGTAAGCACTCAATCCCCTGGCACAAAGCTTATTACTGCCACAGATAGCTATGGCAACCTTGCCACCACGACATTTGTTCTTCTTCCTCCCACCTTCTTAAGGGTTATTCCCCAATCAAGGATTGTTGCAAAGGGTGATGAGTTTGTTGAAGAAATTAGAATAGATGATGTTCTTAATCTTAAGGGAGCGGAAGTCCATCTTTCATTCAATCCCAATGTTCTTGAGGTTTTGGAGCTTAATAATGGCCCATTTCCCTCTGGTGGTATGGTTATAAAGAATTACAATAATACCCTTGGCTATATTGACTATACTGTGATTATCCTTACAGGCTCGTCATCAGGCTC
>JBFMDZ010000122.1 GCA_040753555.1 bacterium | reverse complement strand
CTGCCAACCCTCTGTTTGCCAATGCCTTTGTTATAGCAGATGTAAGGGTTGTCTTCCCATGGTCAATATGACCAATTGTTCCCACATTAAGATGTGGCTTTGTCCTTTCAAACTTTTGTCTTGCCATATTATTTTACCTCCAAAATTTTTAAAAAAAGTATATAATTCCCTTTATCCTGATGTCAAGAAAAATTTAAGAATATGTTTTGACAAAAAAGTTTGTTTATACTACAATAATAAAAAAGCAAGATGTTATTTAGATTTGGTGTATCATTAGAGAAGGAATTGCTAGAAAAATTTGACTCTCTTATTAAAAAGAAAAATTACCCTACCCGTTCAAAAGCGATTGCTGATTTGATGCGTTCTGAATTCGTAAAAGAAGAATGGCACAAAAACAAAGAGACAGCAGGTGCAATAACCATAATTTATGACCATCATAAAAGGGAGCTAGTAAATAGCCTTATGGATATTCAGCACGATTTTGGTAATATTATCATCTCATCACAGCATATCCACCTTGACCATAATAATTGCCTTGAAATCATTGCTGTAAAAGGCTCTCCTCTAAAAATACAGGAACTATCAAATACCCTAAAGGCAGTAAAGGGTGTAAAACATGGAACCCTTAGTATGTCAACAACAGGAAAGGAACTCACTTGACAAAAATTTCTTGTTGCCATTAGGATAAAATTTTTGAAATCGAATATTTTATCCCTCTTTTGTGTCTCATCTTATAATTAGGCGATTACAAATTTTGGTTATTGCAATATTTTGAGATAGAAGATAAAATATATCAAATGAAAAAGATTGTAAAAAAGGAGATAGACCTATCTTCTCCATATCTTTATCTTGGTATCAAAGCCGGGAAGTATTGAAAGAAAAACTTAAAGTGTGTAAATATCAGCTTTTTGGGTAATACAATTAAACACATGAAACAATTAAGCGAGATTAAAACTATATCTAAAGAGGAGCAAATATTGTTGATGAGGTGTAGTAGGGCAATTAAAAGAACAGAACCCTCTGCAGAAGTTATTTTCTATGGCTCCAGAGCAAGAGGAGAGGCTTCCTATGATTCTGACTATGACCTCCTTATTTTGATTGATGGAGAAGTAAGCCTTGAAAAAAAAGAGATTATTTACCATAAGTTGTATCCTATAGAGTTAGAGACAGAAAAAGTTTTATCTATAATAGTTTATAGCAAGCAACAATGGGACACTCCTCTGTATCGTATAATGCCACTTCATAAGAATGTTGAAAGGGAGGGTGTTGTCATATGATACAAGAAATGAAAACCTTGATTTTCTATCGGCTCGAACGAGCCTATGAAGCCCTTGAAGAAGCTAATATCCTTTTAGAAAAGGGACATAGCAATACCTTTGTCAATCGTCTTTATTATGCCTGCTTCTATGCTGTTTCTGCTTTATTGTTGACTAAAGATCTTTCTTCATCCAAACATAGTGGCGTGCGTTCATTATTTCACCAGCACTTTGTAAAGACTGGTATTGTTAAAATAGAACATGGTAAATTTTATGACAATTTGTTTCATAATCGACAGGAGGGAGATTATGGAGATTTTGTTAAGTTTAATCTTGAAGAAGTTAGTCCCTGGTGCAACAAGGCAAAAAATTTTATTGAAATAATAGAAACAATTATTAAATCTATTATGGGAGTGGGAAATTTTAAATGAAAAGAATTTTTTGTATTCTTTTGTTTCCTTTGCTAGCCTTCTTTGAAACCATTACCGTAACCGGGGAAGAGCTTGTGATAAGGGAGAAAAAGTCCATTAAGGAAGAGCCAATTGTCAGCAAGGAGGAGGTTTCTCCTTCTATGGTTGAAAAAAGCTCGGTTTCTCTCTTTACAGATTTGTCCGAGACATTAAAGACCCTGCCTGGAGTGGTTACCCCAGGGGCATTCTCGGGTGCATTATACATCCGCGGATGCTATCCAATGGAGACAATATTTTTATTAGACAATGTCTTTATCTTTTGGCCATACAGATGGGGCGGTATGTTGCTGATGTTTAATACCGACCTTATAAAAAAGGTTGATTTCTATGCCGGAGGCTATCCAGCCAAGGGAAATCAGGCATTGGGTGGAATAATTGATGTCTATTACAAAGAGGGGGATAAGAAAAAAAGAAAGGGGCAATTAGAGCTTTCTCCCACCACAATGGCATTTCAAATGGATGGACCAATAAAGAAGAATAAATTGTCCTATTATCTTTCGGCAAACCGAACACATTATGACCTTTTGGTAAAGTGGTTTGGCGGTGAAAAGGGTCGTGCCCTTCCCAGCTTTGATGACCAATACCTTAAGCTCTATTATGAGCCAACCTATAAAGATAAGCTCTCCTTTAGTATTGTGAGAACCGGAGAGGGGATGGATATGAAGATGGAGGAGGGATACGGCTCTCCAGATGATGAAGGAGGACACTTCTTTTATAAATATACAAAGGATATATTTGCCATAAATCACAAGAGGGTATTTAGCCCAAGCCTTTCCAATGAGCTTACCTTGAGCTATCTAATTGATAAGGGAAAATTCAGGTTTTATTCCCCTGATTATTCTTTGGAAGGGGATATAGATTTTAAGGATACAGCCTTAAGGGATGATTCTACCATTTTTCTTTGAGTATAGGTGAGATTCTTGCTGAATTATGAATCTGTCCCGAGAATTGGCTAAACGATTAAAGGCTAAAGGTTATGAATGTCGTCATGTGTTTTAAGAGAAAATATGAAAGAATTCTTTAGTATAGTTGCCATTGTTACAGCAATTGAGCTCTTTTGGTTTCAAAAATTTACCCAGCAAGATACTCCAGAGGAGAAGAACAGAATCAATGCCTTGGTAGATGAGCTGACTAAAGATGCCAAATCAGACGAGGAAGGAATTAAGACTATTGTAAATTGGATACACAACAATTTTCGCTCTACCTTTGGAAATCCCAAGTATAAAACTTTGTCCCAATTCTTTGAAAAAAAGAGGGGTAATTGTTATCACCATAGTGCCTTACTGGTTTTCATGCTTACCCATAAAAAGATACCTGCCAGATTTGTTGATGAGATAAATTATGATGCCAATAAGTTTATTGGTGTTTTCAAAGAGATACTTGGCTTGATTGGTGATGCTCCGATTGGGATGAATCACAATAACCATGTTTGGGTAGAGGCTTATTTTGATAATAAGTGGCAGCCAGTAGATGCAACCTATGGGGTTGTAGGCATTGAGGAGTGGTTGGAGGCACGATTGCTTACAAACAGAGGAAGATTTCCCTTAATGATTTACGCCAAGGAGCAAAATAGCCTTGTGCAGAGAAGTGAATATTATTTGATTGAGAAGTTTAGGGAGGTTTATAATATAAACGAAGACCAGCCAGAATTTATAATATGGAAAGATGACATTTTATTTTTATCCCAATACAAATTTGAGAAAGGTAAAAGATTGTCAAACGCTAGCAAGAAAAGGATTGATAAAGCCAAAAGAAATCTGGATAGACTTTGTAAAGTAAATAACTTGATAGCAAAAAAGAAATGGGATTATAATTAAAATTGAAACATTTTTGGGATGTTGTGCGTTTTATTTTTAGAAAGTGGATGAAAGAAAGGATGACGAGCTGGTTATTCTATCAAGGAAGGATAAGGAGAATTTTGCAAGGATTGTTAACAGGTATAAAAATAGGGTGTATAATATAGCCTATAATTATTTCTATGATTATGATGAGGCAAATGATTGTGCCCAAGAGGCATTTGTTAAGGTTTATAAATCCTTGTCCTCATATAAGCTGGGAACAAATTTTAAAGCCTGGCTCTTTAGGATTACACATAATCTATGCATCGATAGAATAAGAAAGAAAAAGAAAGAAATAAGGCTTGAGGATAACCCAGAGATTATTCCATATTCTGAGGATGACCCAGACATTAAGCTTTCCCTTGAGGAGGCAGTTGGAAAGCTTAGCCCTGAATATAGGGCAATAATTGGATTAAGGTATCAAGAAGACCTATCTTATGAGGAGATTTCTAAGGTGATGAATATACCAATAGGAACGGTAAAGACCTGGCTATTCAGGGCAAAAGGGGCTTTAAAAAAGAATCTACAATGAATGATAAAGAGATTGAGGATATTTTAAGAAAAATAAGGATAAAAGAGGCACCCCCTTATTTTACAGAATTGGTAATCCTAAAGACAATAGAAAAGGAGGGTGTTTTGCTAAAGATAATCAAGGGTATTAGAGGGATAGCTTATTGGATGCCTTTTATTGATATGAGGTATGGAATCTTAATGAGGTAAGAAAATGGACATATTAGAAAGCTATAAGAAAGCCTATCGGGAGCTGGTAATCCAGGAGAATAAAAAGGGGTTTATCCACCACCTCCTTTCCTATCTCTGCTTTAATACCATATTTACCTTTATAAATCTCCTATATGCAAAGGATGCAATCTGGTTCTTCTGGCCAATTTTAATCTGGGGAATTATCGGGATAATCCCCCATTATCTCTTTAGTATTCGCTGGATGAAAAGGGAGATAAAAAATATGGAGATAATTGCCGAGGCAAGGGCAAGGGAGGAGCTAAAGGATGCTTAAGCTATTTTAACCGGGATTATAATCGCCTCAATTGCTTTTCCAAAGGATTTTGCCCGTGTAATATTGAAAGAACATAGAATATTTACCAAGGATAATGGGTCTTATTTTATAGAATGAAAGAAATAAAATCAGATTACAAAGTGGTATTTAAAATGAAAAGGGCATTTTTGCTTATCCTTTGCTTACTCTTTAGCAATGCAGGGAGTGAAACCATTACCGTAACCGGCGAGGAGCTTGTGATCAAAGAAAAGAAGCCTGTAAAAGAAGAGCCAATTGTCAGCAAGGAGGAGGTTTCTCCTTCTATGGTTGAAAAAAGCTCGGTTTCTCTCTTTACAGATTTGTCCGAGACATTAAAGACCCTGCCTGGAGTGGTTACCCCAGGGGCATTCTCGGGTGCATTATACATCCGCGGATGCTATCCAATGGAGACAATATTTTTATTAGACAATGTCTTTATCTTTTGGCCATACAGATGGGGCGGTATGTTGCTGATGTTTAATACCGACCTTATAAAAAAGGTTGATTTCTATGCCGGAGGCTATCCAGCCAAGGGAAATCAGGCATTGGGTGGAATAATTGATGTCTATTACAAAGAGGGGGATAAGAAAAAAAGAAAGGGGCAATTAGAGCTTTCTCCCACCACAATGGCATTTCAAATGGATGGACCAATAAAGAAGAATAAATTGTCCTATTATCTTTCGGCAAACCGAACACATTATGACCTTTTGGTAAAGTGGTTTGGCGGTGAAAAGGGTCGTGCCCTTCCCAGCTTTGATGACCAATACCTTAAGCTCTATTATGAGCCAACCTATAAAGATAAGCTCTCCTTTAGTATTGTGAGAACCGGAGAGGGGATGGATATGAAGATGGAGGAGGGATACGGCTCTCCAGATGATGAAGGAGGACACTTCTTTTATAAATATACAAAGGATATATTTGCCATAAATCACAAGAGGGTATTTAGCCCAAGCCTTTCCAATGAGCTTACCTTGAGCTATCTAATTGATAAGGGAAAATTCAGGTTTTATTCCCCTGACTATCCCTTTAGTGGAGATTTAGATTCTAGAGACACAGCCTTAAGGAATGACCTTACCATTAAAAAGGGAAACCATGAGCTAAACATAGGAGGACTAGCTTACCGAAACAAAGGCAAGGAGGATGATACCTATAGCTTTCCCACAATAGAGGAAGTAAATGGAACCTGGACAAAGGTAAAGCACAAAGAGGAATATCACTACCAGAAAACAACTGATTATTATGGGCTATACCTTTGGGATAGGTATAGTGGTTTTGGACCAATCATTGACTATGGGATGAGGTATGAAAATAATAATGTTACCAAAGAGGGGGTCTTCTCCCCAAGGTTTTCCATCTGCTTTCCTATAGGAGGTGGAAGAATAAAGCAATCCATTGGAGAGTATTCCCAATACCCGATGAATTCTTATTTGCTTGATGAGAAAGAGGGGAATCCAAAGCTAAAATCCCAATGCTCAAGGCAGTATATTTTGGGCTATGAAAGGGATTTAGGAAGTGATATGAGGATAAAGTTTGAGACATATTATTCAGACCTTAGTAAGCTTATCCTTTATGATAAAGAAAAGAATTATCTAAATAAGGGAAAGGGCTATAGCAGGGGTATTGAGCTTTTCTTCCAGAAAAAGGAGGCAGGAAAATGGGATGGCTGGTTCTCTTATGCCTATTCCCAAGCAAAGCGGGAGGAAGACCCGGGTAAATATGGAACATATTCTGTGGTTGAGGAATTGAAGCTATACCCAACCGACCAGGATAGACCACATGTTGCCTCTTTGGTTTTAAATTATAACCTTACCAAAAAATGGAAAATAACGATGAAAACAACCTATTATTCGGGAAATCCCTATACACCCCTTACTGGCTCTGTAAAAGGAAGTGATACATATAAGGCAATCTGGGGGGAATACAAAAGTGCAAGGCTTCCTGCCTATTTCCAGACTGACCTTACCATAAGAAAAAA
>JBFMDZ010000121.1:3097-6595 GCA_040753555.1 bacterium | reverse complement strand
GCTAGACTTAGAACTGAACAACAGGTGGTAACGAAACTTATATCACTAACCTTACGAGCCAAAGAAAATCCAAAGTATAGGTTTATGACACTTGCCTACCTACTCGTCAAAAGGATTTTCTAAAAGGTTGTTTCAGGGAGCTTAAAAGGGATAAAGCTTCTTAAGATAGATGGGGTAAGTGTTATATAAATTAACATATGCCCTGTCCTCGTATAGAGGAAGCATTGCTGAAGAGCCACGTTGCGGAAATCCACAAGCACGGTTCTGTGAGGGGCATAAAATAACATATAGGAGGTTATAGAAAATGTCTACTCGACAGACAAAAATGGTTAAAGATGGATTGTTAATTCCAAGGGAGTGGTTCCAGGATTTTGGACAGATTGAAATAAAACAGGAAATGACAAAAATAGTTATTAAGCCCAAAAATTTTACCAAAAAAACAAAGGGTATGATTAAGGGTGGTTTTAAGGTAGAGCAATTTCTTCAGGATTGTGAGTTAGGCCAGATGTGGGAACATGAAAAGTGTGAGTAAAATTACGGATTATAGGTTTAAAGAAGAAATTTTTGTGGATGCTAATATCTTTATTTTTCATTTTGCCCAGAAGGTTAATTCTTTTCTTGAATATATTGATGAATTAAAATCTTCTGGTCTATCAGTTTGAATTAAAGAAAGTTTGAGATGATGAAAAAGGTTTTATTGTCTCGCAAAGACGCCAAGAACGCAAAGAACGCAAAAAAGATTGGGAACTTATACCCTTTATTTCCTTTGCGCCTTTGCGAGATGAAGAAGGTTTTAGCTTTTTTGCTTTTGGAAACACGAATGAACCACGAATGGAGAGCCACGAATGGGCAGGGAATAAGGATTTAAGCTGGTCGGGAAAGCATATTACAGTTAGGTCAGAGAATGGACCCAATAATTGCATCATTGACTGCCAGCATTTCAGTAAGGGCATTTTATTTCCATAATTCAGGCACAGGTGATCTTGTTTTAGGGTTTACGATAAGAAATGGGAATGCTACCTATGGCGGCGGAGTCTACTGCGGTTATTCTTCCTCCCCAGCCATCACCTATGATGATGTCGGGAATAACTCAGGCGGGGATTATTCTGGCTGTTCTCCTGGGATTGACTGTATCTCTGCTGACCCTAAATTTATAAGCCCAACCGACTTCCACCTTCAGCCAACATCCCCCTGCATTGATGCTGGCAACAACTCAGTCCCGGCAATTCCTTTAACCGACAAGGATGGCAAGCCAAGGATTATAAGTGGCAGAGTTGATATGGGTGCTTATGAGTTTAGATTTGGAATTTTTCCAGGTTCAGGACCAATTGGAACTTTAATCACTATAGCAGGAGGAAGCTTTACCACCAATAGTATTGTATCCATTGACTTTGGAACACACCAAACGATGACTACAACCTTAAGCAGCGAGCTTGGCACCTTCTCAACCACATTTGTTGTTGACACCCAACCCGGAGGCACAAAGGTAATTACAGCAAGGGATAGCCTGGGAAACTATGCCACAACAACATTTTATATCCCAATCATCATAGCCCTCTCCATCTCCACAAACACAATAGGGTTTGGCATTCAAGACCTTAATTCATGGACAGGGACAAAGACATTCTCTGCCACAAACACAGGGAATGTTTTGGAAAGGTTCACAATAAGGCTTGGGACATTTACCGATGGGATAAACCAATGGTCAATCTCTCTAACCAATGGAGACAATAGAATTTGTGCAAAGTATAGTGTAGATAGTGGCATATCCTGGCAAGACATTACAAGCTACAATACAGACCTTTTACTAAAAAATAATGTTGACATAAATGAAAATGTAATTGTAGAATTTAAAATTATGCTGCCAACATCAACAATTTCTTACAACGAATACAATGCAACCTTGACAATTACAGGAGAAAAGGAGCAATGAAAAGTCAAAATGCATACGTATATTATTAGGTAGGAGGTGTAAAAATGCCAGTTATTGCTATTCCAAAACCATTAAGGGAAAAATTAGGGGAAGATGGGATTGATTCTTTGATTGATGTGCTTAACAAATCAGAGGAAAGGGTAAAAGAGGATGTTATTACTTTATCAGCAGAGAAGTTTGAAAGAAGACTCTCTCAAGAGATTAGTGGAGTAAGGTCTGACCTTGCCATCCTTGAGGGAAAGTTTGAAACAAGAATCACTCAAGAAACCTCAAAGATTGACAAAAGAATAACAGAAGAAACAGCTAAACTTGACAAAAGAATAACAGAAGAAGTTTCTATGCTTGAAGTCAACCTTGACAAAAGAATAACAGATGAAACAGCTCGTCTTAGGGTTGAAATAAAAAGTAATTACGCCAGCATAATAAGATGGATGTTTATCTTCTATCTTGGTCAGGTTAGTGCCATAATGGCCATTTTATTTGCCTTTTTTAAAAGATGATGATAGAATTGCAAGTGGCAGAATTTTTCTTGCAAAATTTAGATAATCATTTAAAAAGCGGCATATCCTGGCAGGACATTTCAGGCTACAATACAGACCTTTTATTAAAAATAACATTTCGTTTCTGACTCTTTAATGAGGAAGCTCAACACATACAAATTTCTTGACAAGAAAATGGGGGTAAAGTTATTATTATGAATAAAAATGACCTTATACAAATTTTTACGAAGGATGGCTTACAAAGGAGGTAGAAAATCATGCCCTCCAGAGTAAAGAATTTATTAAAAAGATAAAGACCCTGATTGAAGGGGAAACACCCCGTCTGCCTTCGGCAGACACCCCTCTGAAAGAGGGGAATGAGGGGAAAAGGAGGTAAAAAGATGAAGAAAATCTTTAGTGTGGTAGTTTTGGGGATGTTCTTGGGAAAGGAAGTTAAAGCAGGGAGCTTAACCCTGACTGTGGATTGGAAGGGGGCTACTGAGCAGGGAAGCACAACATCTGTTGTGGCTATTGTCAAAAATGAGACAAGCGGCTCACTTCCTAATGTATCTTGCGAGATAATGCTGCCCTTTGATGCCTCACTACAAAACCTTAATGTGGATGGCTCTGATAAGGGAGGTGTCTCAAAATATGACATTGGGACACTAACAGGATACTCAAGTACAACCCTTATCTGGCATTTTAAGCTTTATAGCTTAGGGTCAAATACACTCAGTGTCAAGGCAAGTGCAACCGGTGTTTCTTTGATTACAAAAACAGGAAAGAAATACTGCCACTTACAAGGCTCGCTTAATAAAAAATTGGCTTTAATCAAATATGATACAGAAAGCCAGGCCATTGAAAGTCTCCTTTCTGAGATGGGGATTGGGTATAATTCCTTTGTAAGCTCTGAGGTTTCAGGCATTCACCCAGCCACATATACCGCGATAATCATTTCTGGAAACAATAGCTCATCCCTTCCTGGTCAAATTACAACCCCTACCTTCCTTGAGGCAATAAAGAATTATATGAAACAAGGTGGAAACATCCTATTGCTTGGAAACGCCCCAGAAATCCTTGATTCTG
>JBFMDZ010000121.1:0-2997 GCA_040753555.1 bacterium | reverse complement strand
TACCAACAATGCATTTACCATAAACCATCTAAGGGGGTTTGAAAACCAATATAACTACCAGGTTTATGAAATCTATGTCTCCATTGATAATGCAGCCCATCCAATTACTGAGGGCTATAGCCAGGGAACTGATGTCCAAGTCAACTATGGGGATGACCCCTGGATTGCCTATATGTCAAGTGTTGACCAAGCAAGGGGCATCTCAATCCTTGGTCATCAGAGCCATAATCGCCAGTATGGTGGCTGGTGGGAAAATGCAAATTATAGAACCCTGGGTGAAATTCCCTATGAAAGGGGAAAGGCGGTATTTTTATCAACATCCCTCTTTTCAACCAATCAACCAACTGATAATTTAAAGATTTTGTTCACCCGATGTATTGACTATTTAATTCTCTTGCAAGTCCCATCCCTTATTTTAGAGCATACACCCCTGTCCAGCCCCCAGCCTGTTGGAAGCCATTATATAAAGGTAAAGATTATTGATCCAAATTTTACATTAAGCACCATTAAGCTCTATTATAAGATAGATAGTGGAACCTGGACTTTTACTGATATGTCTTCTACAGGTGTTGACTATGAATATTCTGCTCTAATTACAACCTCTTCTCCTGGCTCTGTCTCTTACTACATTGAGGCAATAGATATAAATAATAAGAAGGTAACCATACCCGCTCAAATGCCCGATTTATTCCCATACAAGTTCAATGTTTTTGACCTGGTGGTGCTTAAGACAACGCCAAATAATGGAGAGAGGGGTGTTAGCACCGCAAGTATTGTAAAGATTGTCTTTAATAAGGAGATAAACATAGATACAATCGGAACACAAACAATAAAGCTCCTCATCGGAACAAATACCCTTATCCCTGGGAATTATTCCTGTAGCAATAAGGAAATCACCATTAAACCAGATAACCTCCTCCTGGAAGAAAAGCTATACAATGTGGTTATTACAACAGGGCTTAAGGATATAGACACAAAGACCTTAACCTCTGAGTATACATTCTCATTCTTTACTGGGCTTTCAGGAAACCTTGATGAGTATAGCCGTGTAGATGGAAGGGATCTAACGATTATGGGAAGGGCATTTGGCAGCAAGCCAACAGACTCCAACTGGAATTATTTGGCTGATTTTGCTAGAGATAATATAATAAATGTCCAGGATTTGGCAATCCTTGCTACAAGGTTTGGCAGGTCATCCTTGGCAAGCCTTTCAATCCGAAATCTAAAATCCGAAATCCACAATCCTTCTGTAAGCCTTTCTCTGCCGTCTACGGTTAATCTGGGCGAGCCATTTGATGTAGGGGTTGTTTTATCGGGTGATAATGTATATTCACTAGGGTTTGATATAGATAGCCCCCTTGAGATAGTAAATGTCTCATCCAAATTTAGTGATGCCCTATTCTTAACAAGCCCTGACAAAAAAGTGGTTGGTCTGGCAAACATAAATGGCACAGGGATTGCCTGTGTGATTACCCTAAAGGCAAACAAGCCGGGTGCTTTTTCCCTTTCCTTAAAGAACCTTACCCTTCAGGATAGCGGATTAAACCTATTAAATGCAGAAGCCCCAGAGGCTGAAATAAATGTCTTGCCCCTATCAAGCACACTTCAGGTTTTAGGCTCAAACTATCTAACAAATAACAACCTTACCCTTAAAATCCTCCTTCCTCAATCAGCAAAGGTTCAGGTTGATGTCTATAACATCGTTGGACAGAGGGTAAGAAGCAAAGGGGCATATCTTTTAGGAAGCTCAATAATGAGCATTGATATGGATGTTTCCAAAGGGCTTTACTTCTACAAGGTTAGTGCAGAGTATGGCAGTGGAGAGAAAGAAAGTAGAACTGGAAGCTTGATTGTGAAATAGGGAGGTTTTTGTGGGATACATTATAGGTAGGTGTAAGGAAGAGAAGCTTTGGGAGATGGAGTTTGAGGCAGGTTTAAAAAGACCCTTTGAAACAAGGATAAATCATTCTTTCATAAAAACCTACAAACCCATAATGGATGAGGAAGGTCATCGCATCTTTGAAAGAATGGGGGATTATTCCAGATGGTGTGAGGGTTTGCCTAAATGGTTAGGATATGGCAAATAGAGCCTTTTCTTATGATATTGCTCTTAAGATGGCAGAGGTTTTTGGTAAGCACAAGGTGGAATATCTGTTTATAGGAAAATCAGGGGCTGTTTTATATGGCTTTCCTGATACAACACAGGATGTAGATGTATTTCCTAAAAAAGACCCTCAAAATGGGGAAAGGATTGTTTTTGCTATGGAAGAATTGGGTTTTGATATGGATGAAGAGCTTAAAAGTGCTATAATTAAGGGAAAGGATTTTGTTCAGATAAGGGAGGGTCCATTTGATATAGATTTAATCTTTGCACCTGATGGAATAGAAACTTATGAGGAGGCAAAAAAAAGGTCTAAAATTGTGGAGAATATCTTTCCTGTTGCCTCTTTAGGGGATATAATCAAAAGCAAAAGGTCTGCTGGTAGAAAAAGGGATAAGGAGGTTTTGGAAAGGCTGGAGGCTTTTGATGCCTATTTAAAACACAATGTTTGAAAAAAGGTATATGTGTTTAGCTAGTCAAAATAAAATGTATTGTAAGCCTATACAATTTTTTAAAGGAGTTTGTAAAGAAAGTTTAGTTAAGATTTAAAAGGAATGAGTGAGAGATTAGACCGTATAGAAAAAGGGATAGAGGAATTATTTATTGGGATAAGGGAATTAAAGGAAAGCCAAAAGAAAACAGATGTCCAGCTGCAAAGGACAGAGAAAGAGCTTTCCAAAGAGATAAAAAATGTTAATAAAATGGTGGGAGAGATGACCGGTGGCTTAGGCAAGTTTGTTGAAGGTCTGGTTGAACCAAGGGCAATTAGGCTAGCAAAGAGCCTAAATATAAAGATAAGTGAAATACATCGCAGGGTAAAGGGATTTTATTCTTTAAATGGCACAGAGGAGGAAAGGGAGGCGGATATAATCATTGTGGGAGAAAGAAATAACAAA
>JBFMDZ010000120.1 GCA_040753555.1 bacterium | reverse complement strand
CTTTTTACATTTTATTGTCACTCACTTTTTTGTAATTTTTACCTCCCCATACCCCTCAATCCCTTATAAATACAAGAAATTCTACTTTCGCTACCACCAATTTCGCCAAGTTTCTGTTGAAGTTGGGCAAAAAGGATTATAAAGATTAAGGCTAATGATATAGCTGTAATAAAATAAGAAACTATCTTTTTCATCTTAACCCCCTTTTCTTTTTTATAAATTTTACCATAGAGAAAAAATTCCTGTCAATAATTTTTCCCTTATTAACCCCGGGCAAAACAGGGACATTCTGAAAAGGAATAATAAATATATGGCCTGGCAAATTCTAAAACCTGTGAGGTTGATGGTTCTCCCATTCCCCTTTTGGTTATATTCCTATCAGCTAGCATAATTAGGTTTTACCCCTCTAACTGATCGTTACTGCACCATCATAGGAATATCCACTCCCACTACCTCTCCTCCTTGTGGCACTTCCAGTTCTATCTGTAGCATATCCTCTGCTCCAATCTTAAGGGATTCTAACAAATCTTCTTTTGTCCTTTCCTGAGCATTTACCCCAGGAAAATCAGCTAGCCAACCTATCCACCAATCATCTGTTTTTTTTATCACAGCTCTAAATTTCATATCTTATCTCTTAAAGGGAATATTTAGGTCTTTACAGATTTTCTTAGCTAATTCATCGACAATCTCTGAATGGCGTGGAATTTCTGTTCGGAATCGATTCCTTTCAAAAATGGTATGACGACGACCCTCTCTAACCATTTTGGCTCCATACTCTAAAAGATGTTGAATCAACTCCCTCCTTTTCATTAAGAAATTAAATCTTATTATTGCAATTACAACAAGTAGATTTTTCAACAATAGCCATAACTTTTTAATATCATTCTTCACTTTTTAAAACCATTAAGTTTTGCTACCTTTATTTTATTGCAAAGAATTTTATGTTGTCAATCAAAATGAATGCTTTTAAAACCTTTCTCCCTATACCCCTTTGCTTGGTAAAGAAAGACTTCGTAGCCACACAAAGCCCCTTCTTTACAAAATCAATTGCCTTACTCATCCTCATAATTGCCTCTTGCTCAAAGGAATGGTGAAGATAGAGACGGGCAAATTCAAGCACTTGTGATGTTTTCGGCTCGCCGATTCCCCATTAGGTGGTGAATGATGCGCATGGTTAATTCCGTTTTTTCTCTTTTAACCTGCTGTTAGGCAAGTTCACGGTCAATCACCTCTTTTTTCTTCCCTCCCCCATAATGCCTTTAGGTCTCTTTTCCCGTGAATAAGACCTAAAATAACAACCCTTGATTCTTCAATACGGTAAATAAGGCGATATTCTTTTATAAAGATTTCACGAATATTAGGATTACCAATTTCAGGAACAACGCGTCCCCTTTCAGAAAATTCATTCAGGGAACAACCCATGTCAAGGATTTTTTGGACAAATGATGCGGCATAAAAGATAGAATCCCTTGCAATATATTCGGCAAGGGCTTCAAGGTCAAAGGTGGCTAAATGACCAGATTACTTTGCGAGCCATTTTGACATCGTCTTCTCAACATCTTCTTGGGTATAGAATCGCCCTTGTTCCACATCCTTCAATCCACGCTCAATCTTTTGAAGAACATAAAGATGATATTGGATGTCTTCCAAAGAACAATCATCCGGCAGACGATTGAGAAGTTCACCGACCTCTTGTTTGGCTATCTGCATATCTTCCTCCTAGTTTTTACTTTTTATCTTAAATTATACCAAATTGCACTACAAATTTCACCTAACGGTTAGGCTAAATGAAATTGCAAAGCAATTTAAGTATAGCGATCATTTAGCCATTGTTACTTGCCATTGCGGGCATTTCCCTTCCTCTCACTTCACAATTCAAGAATAACCTCTTTATCTGCAATGTCTCTGTAACTTTATCTGCAACCTTTATCCTTTCAACAATCCTTTTGTGTCCCCGAAGGTAATGGACCACCCAATCTGTATCCAATAAATATCTCATATTGTAATCTCTTTTTGGGATAGCATCCGTGCGATGTAGATTTCATCTAAAAACCCTTCATCAATTAAGCCTCTCCATGAGCCTGCTGATTGTTCAAACCTTTGTTTTGCTCCTCGGCTAGCCTCCTCCTCTATTGTAACAACAAGCTCTTTCCCTTCCTCAAACCATACAGGTTCTAAAGGCTTGATTATACCCTCTGAATATCTGGCTTTAAGGATTGTAGACATTTTAGATTAAAATAGCATATAAATTATTTATTTGTCAAGAATTGGGTTTTTGCATACCCCTTTGCTTGATGAATAAAGGCTTCAAGGCGCATATCGGTGTTGGCAGAGGAAAGCCCATCATAGGCAATGGTTAGAATGGGTAAGCCCTTATTGTCCTCTGAGACAGATTTTAGGATTGCTGTGGCAATTGTTCCCGGCATACAGGTAAATGGGATTGTATTGATTATGCCACAAAGCCCTTTTTTCACAAAATCAATTGCCTTGCCGATGCTCATTATTGCCTCTCCCTCAAAGGAATGGTGAAGATAGGGATGGGCAAATTCAAGCACTTGTGATGTTGATGGCTCGCCTATTCCCCTTAAGAGATGATGGAAGGGATAAGAAAGCCTTGCCTCTGTCTTTACTTGATAGAGGTTTTTTATCGATGTTTTTACAAAACAAGCATAATCATTGGTTAATAATGAATGCATATTCCTCCTGAAATTTCGGTAAAGAAACCATTCGTTAACTGGAGCAGACCATACCTCTCCTCCCAATGCCTCAACCTTTTTAATAACATTTTCATTGGAAAATTTGTTTGCCCTGACAAAGAATTCTCCTACCAGACCAATCACTGGCTTATCTTTAGGATAGACAGGAATCCTTGAAAATGCCAAAGCCGCCTCCTTCATTACCGGCAAAAGGTCTTTCTTTTGCTTGATTGCGTTGCAAACCTTTCCAACATACTCTTTATAAACCCTTTCTGTCTCTCCATTTTTCTGACTCTTGACTCCTGACTCCCGACTCCCGACTCTTTCATAAGGACGCGTCTCATAAAGGGCTTTTTCAAGGATATCAATTGCCACAATTCCCGCCCAGGCAAGTGGCTCAAAATCCTTACCAACCAAGCTTAAGTCCTTAAAAAAGTTCTTTGCCTGGTTCGGGGCATAAATGGGTGTATCCTTATATCCTAAAGAATCCAAGACAAACCTCTGAAGCATTGAATATTGTCCAAATCTGCAAGGACCAGATGAGCCACCCATAAAGAATGCACTTTCTTTTGGATTAAAATCAGCTCGCTTGGTGAATTTTACCATATCCCCGGTGGTTACAATTGCCGGATAGCATTCCCGGCCAAGCGTATATTTCCTTCCCCAATATAAGGTCTCTTTATCTGATTCTGGCATAACCTCTGCATTTACACCATTTGCCTCAAATGCTGCCTCTAGGGCATAGGCATGGTCTGACATATAGGGGATGATGATTTTTCTTTTTGTTTTTTTCTCAATGGTTAATGTTTTTATCCTTTTTTCTTCTTCTATCTTCTTTTTTCTTGCATTTTCAATAGAATCAAGGAATGCCTCGCATCTTGTAATTGCGCCGACATCTGCCGAATGCTCATCAACCTCAATAATTAAATGTGGCTTTTCCTCCATCTTTTCCTTAAAGAATGAGACAATAAAGGAATCGGGTCCACATCCATAATTGGTAAGATAAATAGGAAATAGCCGCTCATCTTTTCTTACTAGCTCGCAGGCAGACAATATCTGCTGACCACTTCTCCAATACATATTTGGCCAATCAACCGAAATATCAACAGAATCTAAGGGAAGAAAATCCATAGGAATTGCCAATACCCCCAAATCCCTTAATTTTCTGGGAAGCTCAAGGTTTAGCCCACAATCATTCCCATTGTATGACCTGGCAATTAGAACAATTGCCCGATTGTCTAAAGATGATAATATCTCCTTTCCCCTTTCTTTTATCCTTTTCCTAAATTCTTCCTGGACACTATGGGCAATATCCAATGCCTTCTTTACCCTTTCTGGTGAAATCCCTAATGCCTTTCCCATCTCAACCAATGGCTTTAGAAGACCCTTTTTCTCATAGCGCATCCTTATTACCGGCTGAAGAACTTGCACTCTATGCTCCTTGAAATTCATCGTTGAAGCAACCGTATAGGGAATGGATTGGACATAGGGGCAATGGTAGGATTCTGAGAAATATTTGGATGTCTGGGCTAGGTTTATAATTGAGGGAAGAAATAGATAATCAACCCCGGCTTCAAGGAGGCTTAAGATATGACCGTGGGTAAGCTTTATGGGAAAGCAGGTGTCTACAGAAACACCCTCAACCCCCTTATGAATAATTGATTTATTTGTCTTTTCTGAAAAAATAACCTCAAATCCCAATTCGCTAAAGAATGCCTTAAAGAATGGAAAGAATTCATAGAAAAACAAAGCCCTCGGAATCCCTATTTTTTTTCCATCTACGCTTTTGCTATAAATATTTAGAAGCAAATCTTCCCTCTCCTCAAACAAATCAGGTAGTTCTGACCCTTGACCCTTGACCCTTGACCCTTGAGCTTTTTTTTCATACTTCTCACACCTTGCCCCATAAAACAGAGGCTCTTCGTCTTCCAACTTGACCTTTTTTATCTCGCAAGAATTTGGGCATCCCTTGCATTCAAAGGAGGAAAGCTCATATTTTCTATTTTTCAGAAAAAAGCCTTTAAATCTTGTTTTTTCTATATTGCTCTCTTTAGCAATTATGGCAACACCAATTGCACCGGTTACATCGTGATTTTCGGGGATAAAAATCCTCTTTCCGCAGACATTTTCAAAGGCTGCGGTAACCGCAAGGTTAGCTGCTGTTCCACCTTGAAAGAATATTTTATTCCCTACCTTTTTTTCGCCGACAACCCGATTTAGGTAATTATGCACAATAGAATAGGCAAGCCCAGCTACAATGTCCTTTTTCTCTGCCTGTTTTTGCTGGTGTGAGACAATGTCTGTCTCCATAAATACCGTGCATCGCTCCCCTAAGGCAAGGGGTTGCTCTGATTGAAATGCCAGATTGGCAAATTCCTCCTTTATATTTATCCCAAGCCTCTCTGCCTGCTCCTCCAAGAATGAACCGGTTCCTGCTGCACAGACCTTATTCATCTCAAAGTCAACAATACAACCATTTTCCAAGGAAATATACTTTGAATCCTGACCACCTATCTCAAAGATTGTATCTACGCTTTGGTCTATATCGTATGCTGCCCTTGCCTGAGCGGTTATCTCATTCTTTACAATATCGCCTCCGACAAAATCGGCAATCATATACCTTCCTGAGCCGGTTGTCCCACATCCTTTAACCTCAACATATTCGCCAATTTCTTTTCCAATCTCATCCAGGCCCTGACATACCGCTTCAATTGGTCTACTTGCTGTAGGTAGATACCTTCTTGCTAAAACCCTTTTGTTTTCGTCAATTGCCACAACATTGGTTGAGACAGAGCCAATGTCAATGCCAATATAAGTCGGGAGGAGGAGATCGGGAGTCGGGAGTCGTGGATAGGTTTTTATTTTGTCTTTGTATTCGGAAATGGGGGCAATGAGGCTTAAGGGTTCAAGCCCAATCTTTTCCTCTTTAATCTTAAAATCCTTTAATCTTTTAAGCTCTATCTTATTCTTTGCCAAAAGGGCTGCACCAATTGCACCCATTGTGGCAAAATGCTCTGGAATAATAATCTCAATCCCTAATATCTCAGAGAATGCCCTGAGCATTCCCTTATTTGCGGCAACACCGCCTTGGAATGAAACAGGCGGATTTATGTTTTTTCCCTTTCCAATCACAGATTTAAAATTCCTGGCAAAGGCAAAGCATAAGCCAGCAATAATATCCTCAATAGGAGTGGCTTCTTGCTGGAGGTGAATCATATCGGTCTTGGCAAATACCGAGCACCTTCCCGCAATCCTGGGTGGCTTCTCTGAGCTTAATGCCTTTTCGGAAAATTCCTCAATGGTAAGCTTCATTCGGGAAGCCTGCTGGTCTAAAAATGAGCCACAACCTGCGGCACATATGGTGTTGGTTGAAAAATCTAGGATTGAGCCATCTTCAGAAAGGTTAATCAGCTTTGAGTCACTTCCTCCGATTTCTATTATCGTCCTTATCTCCTTGTTTAATTTAGAGGTTGCAGATGCCTGGGCAATTACTTCATTCAGAGGAGAAATTCCAAAAAATTCACAGATTCCCTTTGCCCCTGTTCCTGTAAAGCCAACCAATATATCATCGGGAAAATCCTCTATCTTTTCAAGCAATAAAGGAAGGGGATTTCCCTTGTGCCTGATATAACTAGCCTCAAGGATGTTATTGTTATCATCCAAAAGGGCTATTTTTAAACTTATTGAACCAATATCAATGCCGAGTTTCATGCTATTATGATATGTAATTTAACCCTTATTTGGCAAGGGGTTTATGTGAGGATATTTCACTTAATGTTTCCTTTGCAAAAGAAGCCCAAAGGGTTTGGGCATTAATCTTTTATGCCATGTTATACGCAGTTCTGCCCATCTATAATTTCCTATATTTCGCTACCTTTGTCCAGAATTACCTCTAAACAGGATATATTATATCAAAAACACATCACAAAAACATAGCCTCTTTTTTCCTTTGTAGATTTTTTTGTTAAATACCATCAAA
>JBFMDZ010000119.1 GCA_040753555.1 bacterium | reverse complement strand
CATAAGGAAATAAAGGGTATAACTTCCCAATCTTTTTTGCGTTCTTTGCGTTCTTTGCAAGACAATAAAGCCTTTTTCATTCGTGACAATTCGTGCCTCATTCGTGTCCATTCGTGTTCCAAAACCAGAAAGATAAAAACCTTTTTCATTTTCTGCTCCTTAATAATATTCTAAAAGCACTCATTATCTCCTTTTGGCAAAAAAGTTATTTCTATATCATACTCTCCTTTTTCTATTTTTTCCCATCTGCCTTTCTTGTTTAAAAAGTAAGGCCTTCCAAAGCTTAGGGTAATTGAGGCAAAGGTGATTGAGCCAGCGCTTATTGTCCCTTGATTGGTTATATTTAGCCTTATTAAATCCTCTATTGCTGTATCGGTAATTGTGGTAGGCGATTGTGAATTATCACAGGTTATGGTGGCTGTGCTCGGGATGGGGGTAAGGATGGATGAAAAGGGGGCATATGGTGCGGTAGAAGAGATGGAAACATTAAGGTTATACTCCCAATCTTTGATAACAAAAAGCCTTTCATCAATTTGTGCCTTAAATGTCCTGGTTGCCTTTCCTGAGGCATCATCCTTTAGGAAAACCACAAGATAATATGTCTTTGAGCCATTGTAAGAGATTGTCCCGTAGGGATGGTTATCGGGAAGAATAAGGGTTATTGTGCCAGCAGGGTTCATTGTAATATTTGTTCCCGTAATGCTTCCAAAGATAGGGTCTGCTGCTTCATAGCCATCTCCCTCAATGTCATAGACAATTGAAATTGTCCCAATAAGCCCCTGAATTTCTTGAGTAGTAAATGTATTTCCTGAATTATCTTCAAATTTAATATCCAAAGAGGAAAGCTCTATGTCTGCCTCTTTCTGATAGTTAGAAGGAGAATGCAAGACCTCAATCTTAAGGAGGTCTTTTTCCTCTCCATCCCTTACCTTAAATTCTCCTGTGGTTGGATTAACCACAATCCCTGCCTCAATGGCAATTGCGGTATGGGTTCCTGAGACCTCCTCTATTCCATCCTGAATAATAGAGACAGAGGCACCCAAGCCTGTTTTCCAGATATTGTTAAGGGAATTTGAGCTTCCAGAAATGCCATTCTCATCCCCTGTTACAATGAACCTCCTTGGATTTTTTGAGCTTGCCTCAGAGTTTAAGGTTGCCTTTACATAGTAAATTGTGGTAGAGCCAGGAGAAAGGCTATTATTGTTCATTGAGCTAAATGATATTGTGCCCTGGGTAAAGCTTGAGACAGCCTTTAACTCCTGTTCATCGCTTCGCACAAGCCTAATTGAGGAAAAGAAGCTAGACATTTGGGTAGAATTTAAAACCCCATTTTCTGTGCCAAACCTAACATCAAATGTATCCCAAATTAAGGTTTGGGTTGAATTATTTGAGACAGTTATCTTAAGGCAGTTCCCCTCAGAGCTATCGGCTATCCCCTCGGCAGAGATGTCCTCAATCTGGACAATAAGGTCGCCTAATAGAAATGTGGTGGTTGCTTGGTTATTAAGGTAATCCCTGACTGTGATTGTTTTCTGTCCGCCGGGTTGGGTTGAGGTAATAAAGGTAGCAGAAAATGTCCCATTATTGCTTGAGATTGTTGTGGTTATTGTCTGGTGCGTTCCAAAGTCAATCCTCACCAATCCCGAATCCCTAATCCCTAATCCCCTCATTGTAACAATGGTTGATGGCCCACCTTGGGTTGGCGAGAGGAAAATAATTGACCCAAGTATCCTAAATGGTATAGTATCTTGACTTCCTGCATCTACATCATTTATCGTAATCATCCTTGTCCCCCCTGGTTGGGTATCTACAATGAAGGATGTGGTAAATGAGCCGTTTGCATCTGAGATTGTCGTTGTAATCGTAGGGTGTGTTCCAAAGTCAATGGAAATTAAGGTCTCTGTCGAATATCCAGCCCCCTTAATATAAACGATTGTGCCAACCGGACCCTCTCCTGAGGGAGGGTATGAGGTTGAATTTGAAAGGATATAAAAACTCTGGGTTACAATTGAGCCGTATATGGTTATGGTATAGGTTCCCCTTGGTAAGGCAGGGAGATTAAGAAATAGGCTAAATGTCCCATATTGGCTTGATAGGGTTGAGGTTATGGTTCGGTAGGTGCCGAAGTCAAGGAAAACAGTTGTCTCTGTATGCGATGTGTCTCCTTGGATGGTAATAAGGCTTCCAACCTTACCAGATGTGGGAGAAGAATTTATTCACACGAAATGCCCATACTCATAAGCACCCATATCAACCCTGCCATTTATGATCCTTGGCTTGCCATCCTTGTCAGTTGGGGGAATTGCCGGAGCGGTGTTTGAGCCAGCATCAATGCAGGGCGAAGAAGGCTGAAGGTGGAAGTCATTTGGGCTTACAAAGAGGGGGTCAGCTGAGATACAGCCAATACCAGGAGAACAGTTATAGTAATTCGGACCATTTGGAGCACTATTATTCCAGACATCATCATAGGTGATGGCTGGGGAGGAAAAGTCGCAGAAGATTCCGCCGCCACGATTGGAAGCACTATTTCCTGAAACTATGTAATTGGTGATAGCTGGGGAGGAATTATAGCACCAGATTCCGCCGCCGCCCCAGGAAGCACTATTTCCTGAGATTGTGCAATGAGTGATGGCTGGGGAGGAAGAATGGCAGCAGATTCCGCCGCCATAGGAAGCATTCCCATTCCTTATCGTGAACCCTTGAACAACATCACTTGTGCCTGAATTATTGAAATAAAACGCCCTTCCTGAGCCTTGGCAGTCAATGATGCAATTATCCGCCCCATTCTCTGACCGAACGGTAATATGCTTTCCCGACCAGGTTAAATCCTTATTTCCAGTTCCCGTATATGTCCCATCTGCAACCCAGACAGTATATCCATCCAGGGCTATACCTATTCCCTCGGCAATTGTATTAAAAGGATGCTCCTTGCTTCCTGTTTCTAGTCCTGTATTGGCAACATTAACATAAATTTTTTTATTGGTAAGTAGCCAAGAAATGGTAGCCTGGTCCCCTAAATAATTTCTAGCGGTAATAATAACCTCACCGATCGCCTGAGTGTTTACAACAAAACTAGCTAAAAACCTTCCATCATTTTCAGTAATAGCAGTGGCAATCGTTTGGGTGGTGCCAAAATCAATCTGCACCTCTTTGCTTACCATATAATTTTTCCCTTGAATAGTAATGGGAATCCCTATATGTCCTGCTTTAGGAGAAACTGAATCAATTTTTAAGAAATAGATAAAGAAAGAATTGGTGGTAATATCTCCCAGCACATTTCTTGCCGTAATGACAGTAGTGCCTGAAGGTTGGGTGTCTACAATGAATGTGGTTGAGAAGGTGCCGTTTGGGCTGCTTAAGGTTGTGGCTATGGTTAATGTTGTACCAAAGTCAATTAGAATAATAGTATTAGTGCCAAGTTGCCCTCCATATATAGTAACAAGCCCACCAACTGGACCAGAGGAAGGAGTAGTCACTAATCGTAGCCAGGGAAAATAGTCTACATAATTGCTTACCTTATCGCCCTGACCTGATGGATTGGTTGAATGCTCTGGACCAGAATTTGCACCCCACCAATTGTATGTTGCAGAGATTGTTCCTGAGCTTCCGTCGTGATAAACCCCATAGCCTTTTGTTAAATCACCACTTTTGTTGCCAGAGAGGTTGTTGCAATGGATTGCAGAGGAAGAATTTGAAATAGAGTATATGCCATAACCTTGGCCATAGCTACCATATCCTCCCCAAGGTCCAGGACTTCCTCTATTTCCTCCTGTGTTATTTGAGATTGTATTTTGTAAGATTGTATTGAGCGTTGAATTTGAAAGATAAATCCCACATCCAATGCCACCCAAACCACCCGAACCCAGGTAGCCACCTGTTCCTCCCTGTCCTCCATTATTATTTGATATTGTATTTCCTGAGATTGTATTGTTGGTTGAATTTGAAAGATAGATTCCGTAGCCTATACCACCAGATCCACTTGCATTACGGCCACCACCTGTTCCTCCTTTGCCTCCGGTGTTATTTGATATTGTATTGTTGGTGATTGTTCCATTTGTTGAGTTATAAAGATAGATTCCACAGCCAATGCCACCTGAGCCACCTGAACTATGGCGATCACCTGTTATTCCATTTTGACCAATTCCTCCCGAGATTGTGTTGTTTCTTATTGTAAAACCGGAACAGTTAATCAAAACAACCCTCCCTAAATTTGTTGAGCCAGAGCCATTTAAAGTTAAATTCTGATTTTCAATAGTAATTCCTGACTGATTGTAGTAATAAAAGATTGACTCATTGTTATAGGTATTTGAGGTGGTAATTGTATTATTGAAGCTATTTGATTCAATATATATTCCATAGCCAACCCCACCAGAGCCACCTGAACCACTCCCGCCACCACCTGCTCCTCCCTGGCCTCCATTATTATTTGATATTGTATTGTTTGAGATTATATTGAGAGTTGAATTTGAAAGATATATCCCTGTGCCAATCCCACCCGAGCCACCCGAATCCTCGTAATAACCATCTGGATCAAAGTAACAGCCACCTGTTCCTCCTTTACCTCCAATATTATTTGATATTGTATTGTTTAATATTGTATTGCTTGTTGAATTATAAAGATATATCCCTGTGCCAATGCCACCTGAGCCACCTGACCTATACCAGAGACGTCCTCCCTCGCCCCCCTTATTGCTTTTAATTGTATTTGTTCCAATAATATTGTTATTTGAATTCAAAAGATAGATGCCACAACCTATTCCTCCCGGAAAACCACCATCATCCCCTTTATTGTCGTGGATGTAATTGTAAGTAATCACAATCCCTGATGCATTCTCAAGATAAATTGCACTTTTTGCATATCCAATATCACAATAGCTTATTGTTCCTTTGGCATTACTTCCACTAAACCTTATGCTTTGCCAAAATCCTGCAGAGGGTGTAGTCTGGGATGCGGTAAAGGTAATTGTGCCTGTAAGAGTCCCTACCGCAGATAAGGTCCCATAACAAGTTAGGGATCCGTTAGCGGCAAACTTTACCACAACATTTGGCTCAATTATTAGGGTAGCCGTGCTAGCGATGATTACGCTATCTGTGACAACATACGGGCTTCCTGCTAAATCCCAATTTCCCGACACATCGCCACTGACATAGGTATCCGGCCAGGATAATCCTTGAAAAAATAAGCTCCCTAAAATAAACAGAACCTTCTTATTCATTGACTTTTCTTAAGTATTGCAAGGTTTTGTTTAGCCTGGATATTATTTGGCTCAAGTTTAAGGATTGTCTCAAACTCCTTTATTGCCTTATCCTTCAAGCCTTTTTCAAAATAAACAACCCCCAAATGACCATGGAAATCAGCATATTTAGAAATTATCAGAGACTGAATATACTTTTCATCATTCCTTTTGAGAAGTTTAAGTATTCTTCTTATTAAGTTAAACCCCTGTTCGTTTCTATCCATATATTCAATCAATTGCTTATCACTCAATTTTTCCGCTGATATTCTCCATAAAACCCCCTCTGGAATTAAAGTATATCTATTGGATAATTGTTTATCAAATAGGAGATAAATTGACCTTTGGGTTGGATTGTTCTTTAGAATTTCTTCTACCTTAATTCTTTTAAAATCTTTCTGGGAAATCTCTTTACCTTTATAAAATATAGTAAGGTCTACATCAGGATATTTTTCTTTAATTTGATTGGCATAGGGTTTTTCTAAAAGTAATTGCTCTTTCCATAAGAAAAGTGTAATGATAGGAACTGATTTTGATTTTGCATTCTCAATATAATAAAGGTACCAAAAAGGAAAAACATCTTCTTCGGCCTCTAAGAAAACTATTGCCCTTTCTTTAACATGCTTCAGAAGATTTCTCCCATGGTCATAAGCAATGTAATGGTCAGCGTGGTCAGAGGAATAATAATTTGCCTTGCATTGGAAGATGGGAAAAAAGAGAAAAAGCCCGCAAACAAGGGTTTGGGGGATTATGAAATAAGTCTTAGGGATTAAATTAGAAAGCAAAGAAAGAAGGGAATAAAGGGAATAACCAATAAAAACAGCGAAAATTAAAAAGGAGGGGATGTAGTAATCCTCAATGTTGATAATGTCATAGCGGATAGCCAAAAATATATTAGTAAGAACCATCAAAAGTAAGTATACACCAAACCTTACTCTTTTGACAAATAAAAGAACAAAACCAAATAAGCCAAAGATAATAAAATGCCATCCAAATTGAAGAAGAAAAAGCTTAAGATGGGGAATAAAATGATTTTCAAAACTTTGAAGGATTGGTTGCAAAAAAATAACTCTATAATCCTTGCAGGCTACATGCCAAACAAACCTTTGCCAGTTATCGGGACAGCCCCCAGTTAAGGGGAGGGTGCATGCTTGAGCGGATAGGCAGATAAGCCCACAAAGTAAGGGGCAGGATAAATAAAAAAATGCAAAATGCAAAATGCAAAATGCAAAATTGTGGTAAAGATTTGATAAATGTTCTTTTTAAGCTTTGAGTTTTGAGTTTTTTCTTTGTGCCTAATAATACAGCAATGATAAAAAACAAGCTTGCAGGGACAAGGTAGATTGTCTGGAAGTGGTGGGTGAAGGATAGGCCTAAGATAAAGGAAAACAAATAAAGAAGTCTGGAGTCTGGAGTCTGGAGTCTGGAGTCTTGCCACTTAAGCAAAACAA
>JBFMDZ010000118.1 GCA_040753555.1 bacterium | reverse complement strand
AAGGCATTGCTGGTTTAGGTTTGCTGCCCCAACAGCTTTAACTGCGGCACATCCACAGCAATCCATTGTGGTTACAATAACAGCCCAGGCACCTTAAGAATAGGGTTTTAAGAGAGGTATAAGATGAAGAAGATTTTTGCATCATTATGCTTGCTTTGTCTTCCCCTGGTTTGTAATGCCGCTGGATTAGCCACAGAGCTTGGCGAGGCAGTATTGGATGGCCTGGTAATGGGACAAGATTACAACCTAAGAGAGCTAGGCCTTCCCTTTACAGTTATAAACACAGGCGATGAGGAGATAGAGCTTGTCATTGAGCCAGTTATTCCCGATAGCCCAAAGCAAGGATATGAGCCAATCCCAGAGATTTCTTGGGTAAATATATCACAAACAAGCTTTAACCTAAAGCCAAAAGAAAGGGCTCTCTCGGATATAATCATTAAGATTCCCGAAGACAAAAGCCATATTGGCAAGAAATATCAGGTAAATATCTGGTCTCATACAAAGGAAGAACTAGGGGCAATCTCTGTGGGTCTTTCAAGCAGGCTACTCTTGCATATCAAAGAAGAACAAGAGATACCTCCAAAAATGCCAGAGACAATGGCATTTGGTCTTATTCCAGAGTCTTTAATGATAAAGGGGGTAAAGCCAGGCTATGTTTTTGAAGTAAATGTGCCATTGATTATTGAGAATAAGCAAGGTGTGCCTATGGATTGCACCTTGGAGACCATAAGGGTTTCTTCCTCATACATAAGCCTTGATGAGGGCTGGGAGGATTGCCCAAATCCAGGATTTCTTATCCTAGATGAGAGGGATATAAGCCTAAAACCTTGGGAGAGAAAGGAGGTCAAGCTTTATCTTGCATTTGTAAAGGATAAGGGATACAGGAAGAAGAATTATCTCTTTATTGTACGGCTAAAGGGCATTACCATACCCCTAGCCCTTTATTCCAAGGTCTATGTTAAAACAAAGTAAGCCATTTTTCCTTTTTTATTGGTTAGATTCTGCCTCTCATATTACCATTAAGCTCTACAATGTAGCATTAGAGCCTGTAGCAGTGATCGAGGAGGAAAAGGATAAGGGATGGCAAACAACTATGTGGAATACATCATATGTTGCCCCTGGCATCTATATCTACAGGATTGAGGCAGTTTCAAGGGATGGAAGGAAAAAAGCATTTCCAGTAAAGAAGATTGCCATTATAAAATGAGGATATTTGTTTTGTTTTTATTGCTTTCAGCAAGTATATTTGCAAAAGATAATGAAACAAGAGAGACATCCGCAGCATTCTTAAGGATGGGTGTGGGAGCAAGGGCTTTGTCTATGGGAGGGGCATTTTCTGCTCTCTCTGATGACCTCTCTGCCATCTATTGGAATACAGCGGGTCTTTCTGACATATCGGGCAATTTTGGATTTATGTTTAACAGGTGGCCGGGAGGGATTAACCACACCTTCTTTGGAGCAACAAAGCCTTTAGAAAAAGGAGGGGTTGGTATTGGCTTGCTCTGGGCAGACTATGGGGAATTTGAAATAAGGGATGAAAATGGAATTCTCCTTCCAAACACATTTAATCCCTATGATTTGGCAGTAATTACTGGCATTGGCTATCCCATTGCAGGAAGCCTTTTAGCAGGCTTAGGCCTTACCCTTATCCAGGAAAAAATTTATGAGGATGTTACCAGGACAGGTCTTGTTAACATTGACCTTTTATACAAAAGGAAAGGTATTTCATTTGGGCTTTGTTTTAAGAATTTAGGAGGAGGGCTTAAGGGTTTCTCGCTTCCAAGAGAGGCAAGGCTTGGATTTGCTTATAGAGAGGAGGGGTTTATCCTTTCCTCTGATGTAGTAGTCCCAGAGGATAGCAAGGGAAAGATAACCTTTGGGACAGAATATGGGTATGACCCCATTTGCTTAAGGATAGGCTATGAGAGGCTATTTGGAAGGGAAAATCTTACCAGCACAGGCTTTAGGCTTGGCTTTGGCGTTAAGATAAGGCCTTTATGCTTAATCCCTTTTTTAAGAACACAGATATCATAGTCACCCAATCGCTTATTTTCATCCTTTGCCCTTTCTCCAAATAGAATGATTTTATTGGGAGAGGTCTTTTTGACAATCCTTTTGACTATTTCCTCCAAAACATTATCCATTAGGTTTTATTAGCAATAAATTCCTCAGTAAGCCTTTTTGCCTCTGTATCTGAAAATTGCTTGAGCGGAGATTTCATAAAGTAAGAAGATGGCTCAATAAGGGCACCACCCATTTTTCTATCCAAGGCAAGCTTAAGGCATCTTATTGCATCAATTGCAACCCCTGCAGAGTTTGGGCTGTCCTCAACCGAAAGCCTCAATTCAAGGTTTAATGGGACATCGCCAAAACCCCTTCCTTCCATCCTGATAAAGCAGACCTTGTTGTCTTTCTGCCAAGGAACATAGTCAGAGGGACCAATGTGGATGTTTTCAGGAGCTAAAGGGGTTTTTAGCTGGGATTGGACAGATTGCGTCTTTGAGATTTTCTTTGATGCTAGCCTATCCCTGTTTAGCATATTCAAGAAATCTGTATTTCCTCCTGTATTTAGCTGGTATGTCCTGTCTAAAACAACACCCCTGTCTTCAAATAGCTTTGTCAATACCCTGTGGACAATAGTTGCTCCCACCTGGGATTTTATATCATCGCCAATAATGGGAATGTTCTTTTCCTTAAATTTCTTTTCCCAATCTTTATTTGAGGCAATAAATACAGGCATACAATTTATAACAGCGCAGGATGCCTTTAAAGCACATTCCATATAAAACTCTGTTGCATGTTGGCTTCCAACCGGAAGGTAGTTTATAAGAATCTCTGCACCCTTTTCCTTTAGGATTTTAACAATCCTTTCCATTGCCTCATTCCTTTTATCATCTGGAACAAAATCATCTAAATATTCATCAATAACAAATGTTTGGCTTTCTGGATAATTAAGCATATGCCTTGCCACACCATCCAATAAAAATCCAAGCTCAACCTTTACATTCATAAATGGCACATTACAAATCTTCTTTGTGCAGTTTGGCAACTGAAATATTGCCTCGGAAAGGTCTAAATTCACCTTTCTCTTGTCAATGTCAAAGGCAGAAACAAACTTAATGTCCTCTGGCTTATAACCACCAAGATTATGGTGCATAAGTCCAATAATATCTTCTTCATTTTTCCCTCTGTAATATTCAATCCCCTGAATTAGAGAACTCGCACAATTCCCAACGCCAACAATAGCAACCTTAATCTTTTTCATTGCACAATTTCCTCCTTTCGCTTCGCTCATTTTCTTTGCATAGACAACCCTTGCATTTTTTATTATACAATTTACAATAGGCAATTTGCAACTTTTTTCTATCAGAGAAACCTGTTAAAGCCCCTTAGTAATTGAAATGTGGGTGTGTTGACTAACGCTACGTTATTTGATAAATGTTAGCTAACGATACCCACCTATTTGTTGTATGGGACGATTAACACGAATAAGTTGACCTAAAAGCTGTTTTTGTAACTCAATGGCTTTGTGGATTCGTTGAGCTTGACCTACAAAGTCAAGATCAAACGTGCACACGATTATGCCTGCATGGTTTGGTTGTACATTATGCAAACGAATAAAATGTTTACGATTCAACGTCAAGAGAGTCCTATCTTCATCATTGGCAAAAGCTAATACATTCTCGTCTGATACTGATTGTCCAGCCTTACCCGTTTCATGGATAGTCAGAACATCATGTCTCAATCGCCGGAGTTCTTCCACAACAGGTAGAGGGAAATTCTCGTTAGCGTATAGTCGGGCCATATTCTAATCCTCCTCATTCTCGCGGATTTGCTGCTCTATCTCATCTCGATGTGAACGAAAGTAGGCCCAGGCATTAGCTAAATCTTCAGCCCGCAAGGTTGGATAGCACCTTAATAACTCTGCCTCGCTTGCTCCCAATCGCCTGGCTTGCACTAAAATCCATACAGGAATTCGGGTACGAACAATACATGGTTCCCCACCACAGACACCTTCACTACTTTCGATGTCAGGAAAGGCATCGCCAAGATCACATACTATCCATTGAAGCACCTGAGCCTTTTCTGCCCGAGACATAATGGATAGTAGTTTCTCCATCTCTTGCAAGGAACTACTCATTTATATCACCTGCCTTTTGAGCCTAACGACTGAGCTCAGCCGCCGAGCGTAAGCGAGGGTCAGGTGCAGCGAGTGGTTAGGCATATTGTTTTTGTCTCTTAATAATATCAATTAATGATCTTAATGCTTGATTTACAGATTCATGGTCAGGGAAAAATTTGATAACATCAGTATCAATAACTACAACATTTGTCCCTTCGCAGTATTTTTTTGCGTATTTTCCCTGAATACCTTTGCTGAAATCATATTCTTCAAGCATATTTCGATCTTTTTGCATTCTCTTCATATTGTCTCCTTTCATTTTTTGTTGCCTTTCTTGCGCTTATTATTCTAATTTTATCTCCTCTTTCTGTATGAACAGTTACTAACACACGATGTTTAACTGAATTCCCAATTAAAATAAATCTGTCTTCTTGCTCAGAATGTAACGGATCATAGATTGTTAATGATAGTATATCGCTAAAAGTTGTGCTGGCTTCATCAAAAGATATCCCATGGACATTTTTGCTTTTCTTGGATCCCACTCAAATAATATTTCATTTTACCAATTCATCTTGAGTGTTAATATTCTATTTGCTTAACGACAGAGTTCAGCCGCCGGCGTTTACACCGTCCGCTGCAATGAGTTGTTAGGCATTATCTTATTATCCTGTCTTAATTATACCACAACAATCAGTTATACGCAACTATTGTTTTCGTTTCATATATTTATACTACCATTCAATCATTCTTGCCTAACGACAGAGCTAAGCTGCGGCGGGCTTGCCCGGCGGTCAGCTTCAGCGATTTGTTATGTCGCCATTGATACTATGCTAAAATGTCTCATAAGTATATTTATCCTTGGTCTTTCCACATAAACAATATCAATGTTATTCCTCTTTAAATGATTGATAATATCATCTACTGAGTAAACACCCATATAATTATTTAATAAACCTTTAAAGGTTCTGGCTGTAAAGCGTGGAAGTGCAAGGTCATTTAAAATATACATTCCATTTGATCTTAAAACTCGACTTACTTCATCTAATACTTTATCCCAATTTGGAATATGATGCAAAACATCAAACGATAAAACCAAATCAAATTCATTCTTTTCAAATGGAAGTTCTGTAGCATCTGCTTCAAAAAACCTTAAGGAATCATTTTCCTTATTATTACTTTTTGCTCTTTCTATCTGTTCAGGATCTAAATCGATTCCTGTTACCGTCCATTTGTAGGTTTTCGCCAAATATGATGCGAGAAAACCTATGCCGCATCCAACTTCCAACACATTGTTGGTATTCTTCAAATTACCTTGCTTGAATAAGTGCTCTGCAACTTCTATGTTTTTTTTTCACTTGCCTTATGCTATTCACAAATCGTTTTTCCAATTTACTCATTCTCATTATAGGATCACTCCTCTCAACGCTAAGAGCCTATTTGAAATCGACATAACGACTGAGCTCACCTGCCCGAGCGAAGCGCGGGTCAGGTGCAGCAATTGGTTAGAAGGATTTTTCAAACATTTCATCTGCAATGTTTCCTTCACAAATTTTAGTTGCTGGACCTCTCATTGTAGCTGAAAAATTATCGTCAAGCTGAATTTTAATTTGTCCGCCGGGCATGTGAACTGTAATATCGGCATCGCATAGTCCAAGTCTATGAGCTACAGCCGCTGCCGCAGTGCTACTGCTACCAGAAGCCAATGTGTATCCTGCTCCTCGCTCCCATATTTCAATCTGGATGTTATGACGATCTATGACCTTCATGAACTGAACATTCGTGCGATTCGGAAATCGAGAATCTGTTTCAATTAACGGGCCATAGCGATGGGCCACTTCTGACGTCGGATGCTCCGTAAGTACAACACAGTGAGGGTTGCCGACTGTTGCAGCGCAGAATTTCAAAACATTGCCATCTATTTCGATTTCTTCGTTTAACACTTCTCGTGAAGTCCCAACAACAGGGATATCTGCGCTATTGAAACTTACACCACCCATTTCCACCTTCACGCTCTTGCCGTTAGCACTGACTTCACATGATACAACCCCACCGAGCGTCTCAACAGTGAAAGGCATGCTGTTAACGAGACCCTTATCCCAAAGGTATCTTGCAAAGATTCTCAGACCATTTCCGCTTTTCTCTGCTTCGCTTCCGTCAGGATTGTAAATCTTCAGACCGAAGTCACACGATTGACTGTCCAAAGGGCCAAGCAATATGCCATCAGAACCAACGCCATAGTTTCGGTGACATATCAAACGGATCACATCCTGACTAATCTCATTTTTGAGATCTGCAGGATGGGTTATGATGTAGTCGTTACCAAGAGCATGATATTTTGTGTATTTCATTTTTCCTTCTAACCTTAGATTATACTGCCTATTGGCAGTTTTATATTACTGCATATAAGTTAGCTATTTATAGAATAGTATAAAATAAAATATCCTGTCAAGAAAAATTGTAACTATTCACCCTATAGGGAAATAAGGAATGTATATGTTTAGATAATGTTAAGGAAAATAATGAAGCCAAAGAATAAAAATCCCAATGTCCAAATCCCAATGACAAATGAAA
>JBFMDZ010000117.1 GCA_040753555.1 bacterium | reverse complement strand
GCATTAAAACAGAAGTTATTGGAGTATATTGAATATTACAACAAAAAAGCAAAACCATTTGCATGGACATATGCAGGAAAACCTTGTAAAATATAACATACCTTATTTAAGGGACAGCACACTAGTTATTTTAGTTCGGATAATATTAGTTGTCCTGGTTGTCTTATTAAGAAAAGCAAAAATGGGAAAATTCACTATTCCCATTTAATTCTTCAAGGGGTTTTAATCCATCCTGATATTCGCTATGTAATCCCTATTGCTCCAGAGCCTGTAAGAAATACAGATGGCTATAAAAAACAAGATTGTGAATTTAATGCTATTTTTTTTATTATCTGCAAAAGTTTGTTGACAGCAATTTTATTACTACATATAATGTATTTAGGATTTGTTTTATGACTATGACAAGGTTTTTTTTATTTTTTTTAGCTTTAAGTTTTATCTCATGCGGAAGAGCTGCTGAGAGGGAGGTTTCTATGAACATAAGAAAAGCTGCGGTTTCTGGTGGGTTTTACCCTGAGGGTGATGCCTGTAGGGAGATGGTAAAGGAATTTCTAGACAAAGCAACAAGGACAATTTCTCCTAAAATAAGGGGTATTGTTTCTCCACATGCAGGCTATGTTTTTTCAGGTCTTTGTGCAGGATGGGGGTATAAGCAGATAGAAGGAGAGGATTATAAGACAGTGATAATCCTTGGAATTTCACATCAATATCCCATTAACAATTCTGTAATCTCATCCTTTGATGGATATGAGACGCCCCTTGGGACTGCATCTATCAATAAAGAGATGGTAGAGAAGATAATGGAACTTGATAAGGATGTATCACACCTTCCTCAAGCAGAGGCAAGGGAGCATTCAATTGAGGTGCTGATTCCATTTATTCAAGTAATATTGCCTGAAGCAAAGATTGTTCCAATCCTTGTTTCTGGTGATGAAAAAGGTTTGTCCAATCTCGCCATTGCCCTATCAAAGGTTATAGATGATGACACATTGATTGTTGCCTCATCTGACCTTTCCCATTATCCAGGATATAGTGATGCAAAAATGGTTGATAAAGAAACAATAGAAAAAATAGTAAATTTTGATGAAAAGGGGCTAATTGAGGCTGAAATGAATGTATATTCCTCTGGTATTCCTGGTCTTGCAACATACCTTTGTGGATTCTATCCTGTCCTTGTTCTTATTAAGACAATGAAGATACTTGGAATAGATAAGGCAAAGGAAATCCTCTATTACAATAGCGGTGATACACCATATGGAGAAAAGGATAGGGTTGTTGGATATGGCTCTATCTGCTTTTATAAAGAGGGCTATCTTACAAATAAAGAAAAAGAAAGGCTTTTATTTATTGCAAGAGAAACCCTAAATTTATACCTTAAGGATGGAAAAATACCAGAGTTTAAAGAAGAAAATCCGAAGATGCTGGAAAAATCTGGGGTATTCGTTACCCTTCATACAAAAGAAGGCCATTTGCGGGGATGCATTGGCTATATCCTTCCCATAAAGCCATTGTATCAGGCTATTATTGATAATGCAATAAGTGCCGCTGTTTCTGATTATAGATTTCCCCAAGTAACATATTCAGAGCTTGCCAGTCTTAAGATTGAGCTTTCTGTTTTAACGCCACCAAAAAAGATTGGAACATATACAGAGATCATCCTTGGAAAGCACGGCATTGTCCTTTCAAAAAGCGGAAGGTCTGCTGTTTTTCTTCCCCAGGTAGCCCCTGAGCAAAAATGGACATTGGAGGAGACATTAACCCATCTCTCTTTGAAGGCAGGTTTGCCTTCTGATGCATGGAAAAAAGATTGCCAATTTGAGGTTTTTGAAGCAGAGGTCTTTGGGGAGGAATAATTACTTAAGCATTTCCTTTGCAAGTGTATTTTCCTTATCAATTTTTAAAGCAATTTCAGATAACCGCTTATAAATATTGTTGAATAAGATTAAGAATAATACAACCAAGTATTCCTGCTAGTATATCATCTGCCATAATTCCAAGACCACCTTTAAGCCTTTGGCTTAAGCGAATGGGAAATGGTTTTATAATGTCTAATAGCCTAAAGATAAAAAATCCTAAAATAAGATTAATGGTTGAATTAGAAATCCCAATCATTGTTATCAAAAAACCAGCTACCTCATCTATGACTATCCTCCTATCATCCTTTATCTTTGAGGAATCTTCGGCAATATCTGCTATTTTTATGCCCAGAATTGTAATTGCCATTGTTATAATTAAATAAGCGGTTTTTTGGGGGCTTAAAAGGAGAAATATTAAAACACCAATCAATGTTCCAAATGTTGCAGGGATAATGGGCATTTTTCCCAATCCAAAGCCATAGGCAAGAAGCAGAATAAATTTTTTCATAGGTTTATAGCAATAATGGCTATGACAAAGAGGATAAGGAGGAGGATGATATAGATAAGGGTATTTGGCCCAAAAAGGATTATTGAAGGTCTTGTTCTGGGATTGAAATTTTTTATAATGTTTGCTATCTCAGAATCTTCAAAACCAAGAAATCTGGCGTAACCCCTAATTACCTGGCTGGCAGATGAGATTTTTGGAAAAACAGATATATCGTCATTCTCAATTGAGGTAAGATACCTTTTTGAGATAAGCGTCCTCCTTTCTATCTCATCAAGGGTTAATCCCATACCCTCCCTTTTTTCTTTAAGGATTCCTCCTATTTGCATATGTTTAGCTGTTTCAAAAATCCTTTTTGCCATTTTTCCTCCTTTTCTATATTTTAAATCATCTTTACCTCCTTTTACAAGCAAAATGACAAGTTAAAGAGGGGGAAGATTGATAACAAATAAAGATTTTTCTTGCAAAATTTCTAGAAAATGTGATATTCTTTTTAAAAGGTGAAGAATGGGTAGGATTAGACAAATAATAAATGTCCAGGGACAGAATGCATGGACGCTTTTTAATTCAGAATCCCGAAATACCTACATTACTCCTGATGTTGCAGCACAACTTACTACTATAAACCTTCCTCATCCAACATATACCAAATTGGGAGGCGAGAGAAAAATATCATCTAAGGCTGCTGTATTAGTCGGTGAGATTGAAGGAAAGCCTTTTCATGCAGAAGCCATAGTTATTGATCACATTGGGAATGATGAAGAAGAAAGAACAATAGAAGTCTTTTTGGAGCCCTGGCAATGCAACAATGGGGAATACGATTGATACCAGAGCAAGAAAAATTAGATCTTTCTCATTATTCCACCGAGTTTACTGAGTTTTAGATAAACCTTTCTTTGTATGTGTTCAGGTGCTTTAAAATTCATTCACCTTAAATCCGCAATTATTTCGCTTCCTTCCATGGAATGGGGAAGAATATGCTTTTGTATGTATTAAGGGCAGACATATCAGAAAGGCTTACAATATAATCGCAAACAAGCCTTTCAATTGGTACGCTTTTAAGAAACCAGAATTTCTCATTTATCTTCTCCTGATTTCTTATATAATATGAATATAGCTCTTCAATAACCCTCTTTGCCTTTTCTGCCTCCTCCTGTATCTTTGGATGTTGATATAGGTTTTTGTAAAGATATGCTCTTAAGCTTGCTGTTGCCTCTAAAACCTCCTTTTCCATCCATATATAATCCTTTCCCATACTCTCTGTAATAACAGCCTTTATCATCTTGTTTATCCTCTCTGAGCTTTTTCTTCCCAATAGCCCTATCTCTTCCTTTGGAAGGTCATCAATTGATATAAGGCCTGCCTCCTCTCCATCCTGAATATCATGGTTTATATAGGCAATCTTATCTGAAAAAAGAACAATGGTGCCCTCTAATGTAATTGGCCCTGTTTTTCTAAAATCATAAGCCAATAGGTTATCCTCTCCCAGCGAATGCTTCAATATTCCATCACAAACCTCATGGGTAAGGTTTAATCCAGCTCCATCCTTCTCTAATACCTCTACTATCCTTAAAGATTGTTCAGAATGGTTAAAGCCAAGTGGGCAAACACCCCTTAAAGCATCCTCGCCTGTATGGCCAAATGCAGGGTGTCCTAAGTCATGACCTAGGGCAATCGCCTCTGTTAAATCCTCATTTAGCCTTAAAGCCCTGGCAATTGTCCTTGCAATTTGGGCAACCTCAATCGTATGGGTAAGCCTTGTCCTGATGGATTCTACCTCGGGAAGTAAGAATACCTGTGTCTTGTATTTAAGCTCCCTAAATGCCCTTGAATGGATTATCCTGTCCCTATCCCTCTGGAATATTGTCCTTATCGGGCAAGGCTCTTCCTCCTTTTCCCTTCCCATGCTCTTGCTTGATAGGGTTGCATATTCAGAGAGCCTTTTTTTCTCAAAATCCTCAAATATCTCTCTTATCAACATCGTAAAAAACTTAAAACTAAAAGCGCAAAACTAAAAAATGTGGTTTATATTTTTATAAAATCTTACCACAATTTTTGCTTCGCTTCGCTCGCAAGATACTTCGTATGTGCATTTTTCGTTTTGCATTTTGCATTTTATTTATATCCCACCGGTGCATCAAGAAGAAAGAGTTTTGTAAATAGCTCCCTTTTCCTTGCCTCAATATCCCTCTTGTAGATAAATGCCTCTTTCTTGATATAGCTTTCCACATCGGGATATTCATTTTTATATAAGCCCGTTAGCCCCCTTCTTTTTACAATAAAACCAGCCTTTTTCTCTTTCGTTTTATATATTGGATTTATTATGGGGTTTTTAAGATTTTCCACAATATCTATTGCATATTCCTTAAAGATTTTTGGGTTTTTGGAAAGGATAAGGGAAAAGGAGGAAAAACTAGACACATCCTCGTTTATAGAAATATCCAGCTTTCCCTCAAAAAGGGATTCCTTTATTTTATAATCTGGGATTGTTCTATATTCCACATTTTTAAATAGCTTGATATAATCAGATGGTGCAAGTGGAATGCCTAAAACAGCATTCTCCCTATTTTTGTTATGGAGATGGGAGAGAAATATTGTGCCATTATCTTTCAATATTCTCATAAACTCAGAAGATAAGGTCTTCTTTGCTTCTACAAAATGGAATGAATCCAAAGAGAGGATGGTAGAAAATGTATTATTGGAAAATGGAAGGGAAAAATCTCCATCAAGGCAGATAAACCTTGCCTCCTTACAGAAGAATTTCTTTGCTAAATAAAGGCATGAAAATTGCCTATCAATTGCTGTAATCCTCTCTGGTGCTATCCATTTTGAAAGAAAGAATAAGCTATGGCCTGTGCCGCAGCCAAAATCCAAAATTTCACCCTGCATATCCTTAATAATAAAGGTAAGGGGAATAAAGGATAAAAATGTTGGAGACGAAAACCTATATCTTGTATATTCTGTCCAGAATCTGTAGCCCCAAAGACCCATTGTTGTAAAGAAGCTCATTCTATGTAAGGCTGCCCAGGCAAAAAATAGACTTTTGCTTTCCTTCATCAAAAAGAGAAATGCTGCCTTATCTGGCTTTCCCTTTTTTATATACTCAATCGCTTTGGTTGTTTCATCGCCTTTTTTTAAAATAAGGATGTTTGAAAGAAATGGCCATTGTGAGCAGGAGCATTTAACTATGCCATCCGCCCATTCTATCTCTATTATCTTAAGCTCTCCTCCACAATATGGACAAGATAATCCTTCAAGCTCCATTTAAATAATCTCCTTTTAAGATTAAAAAATTATATCAACGATTATACTTTAAGTCAAAATTTTTTCTTTTATTCATACCGTTGTTGCCGATGTTTTTCTAGATCTAGTGCTTTGTAACGCAAATTCCTAAATTCCCACTACCTTAGACACTATGATTTTTAGTATTTCTATAATTTCTTTCTGTTGCTTTGTTAATTCTTGAATAACAAGCTCATTCTCGTATACTTTGCACTTTAGATTCCTCATAATCAATAGAATCTCTTCCACAGTATATTTATCGTCTATTTCTTTTTTTAATCTCGTCAGATATAATCAGGGCAATAAATATAATCAATAGATACCCACGCAATGTCTTTTCATTATGGACTCTCAAGGGGAGTAATTTTAAGTCATCTTTTGAGAATCCAAAGAGTGCTTCTGCCATATGTCTTAAGTAATATGATGGCACTATGTCTTTGTCTTCTATCTTAAATGAGGAAACAAGTATCATTATTCCCTGATTCATTAGCCCATACTCAATCTCCTCTCTGTTTTCTTCTTCCTCTTCCATAACAGAGAGTAAAAACCTCTTCGTTTCTCGCCCTTTTCTTTCAGGGTCAAGCACAATGTATGCATATGCCTCCCTACCAAATAAATTGATCTTCTTCCTTTTAACAAATAAAGCCCTTTTCCCATATCTTGTTGCATTTTCAAACCTTTCTATCCGATGAGCTTCTTTCTTGATTAGCTCTTTATATAATCTCCTCCCTGATGGTAATCTTGTAAGAAAATCTATCTTCTCATTGTATAATTCCTTGAGGTTATCTTCTGAAAAAACCCAGCATCAATAATGACAAAACTATGTTTAAGCCCTAACTTCCCAAAAATTTAAGTAATAGGTCTTTTATTGCCTTGTTTTAGAATAAAAAATGTAACTATTCAGCCTCTATTATAGGGATATGTTAAATTTTTCTCAATCTTTTTCGTAACTATTCAGTATATCGTATTTTATATGTTTGGCTGTTTTAAAATTCATCCATTCTATAATAAATCCCAAATCCCAAGTTCAAATGTCAAAAAAATGTCCAATTTCCAATGTCCAATATCA